>NZ_PSVD01000011.1:0-96753 GCF_002932035.1 Rathayibacter sp. AY1F6
GGGTGGGCCGGGATCGCGGGCACCTCGGAGCCGATCGAGCCGGCTCCGGCCTGGACGGTGATGATCGCGGTGCCGACGTCGACCGTCTGGCCCTCGTCGACGAGCACGTCGACCACGGTGCCGCTGAACGGCGAGGGGAGCTCGACGAGCGACTTGGCGGTCTCGATCTCGACGAGGACCTGGTTGACGGCCACCTCGTCGCCGACCTTGACCTTCCAGGCCACGATCTCGGCCTCGGTGAGGCCCTCGCCGACGTCGGGGAGGAGGAACTGCTCTGTCATCGGGGGGACTCCTGTGGGCTCGTGCGGGCGGATGTCGCGCGCGTCAGTACGCGAGCGAGCGGTCGACGGCCTCGAGCACGCGGTCGACGTCGGGGAGGAAGAGCTTCTCGACCTTGGCGGGCGGGAAGGGGGTGTCGAAGCCGGCGACCCGGAGGACCGGCGCCTCCAGCGAGAAGAAGGCGCGCTCGGTGACGGTCGCCGCGATCTCGGAGCCGAGGCTCACGTTCGCGGACGCCTCCTGCGCGACGACGAGCCGGCCGGTCCTGCGGACCGACGCGAGCAGCGGCTCCCAGTCGATCGGGGAGAGCGAGCGCAGGTCGACGACCTCGACGCTCGTGCCCTCCTCGCCCGCGAGCTCGGCGGCCTGGAGGAGGACGGCGACCATCGGGCCCCAGCCGACCAGCGTGACCTCGGTGCCCTGGCGGACGACGCGGCTGGCGTGCAGCGGCGCGGCGGACCCGCTGAGGTCGACGTCGCCCTTGGGCCAGTAGCGGCTCTTGGGCTCGAAGAACATGACGGGGTCGTCCGAGGCGATGGCCTCCTGGATCATCCAGTAGGCGTCGTTGGGAGTCGACGGGCTGACCGCGCGCAGGCCCGCGGTGTGCGCGAAGTACGCCTCGTTGCTCTCCTGGTGGTGCTCGACCGCTCCGATGTGCCCGCCGTAGGGCACGCGGATGACGACGGGCATGGTGATCGCACCCTCGTGGCGGTTGGTCATCTTGGCCAGCTGCGAGGTGATCTGGTCGAACGCCGGGTAGATGAACCCGTCGAACTGGATCTCGCAGACCGGGCGGAAGCCGCGCATCGCGAGCCCGATCGCGGTGCCGACGATGCCGGACTCGGCGAGCGGCGTGTCGAGCACGCGCTTCGCCCCGAACTCGGCGTGCAGGCCCTCGGTGATGCGGAAGACGCCGCCCAGGGGGCCGATGTCCTCGCCCATCAGGAGGACTCGGTCGTCCTGCGTCATCGCGCGGCGGAGGCCGGCGTTGAGCGCCTTGGCCATGGACATGGACTCGAGCTGCGACCCGGTGAGGGGCGGCTGCGCGGCCGTCGTGCTGGTGTCGATCGTCATCACTCGCCTCCGAACGATTCTTCGTAGCGCTGCAGCCACGCCTTCTGCTCCTCGACGAGCACGTGCGGCTCCGAGTAGACGTGGTCGAACATGACGCCCGTGGGTGGGACCTCGAGGGCGAGGAGGCGGCGGCGGATGTCGGACGCGAAGTCCTTCGCCTCCTCGTCGACCTCGTCGAAGAAGGACTGCTCCACGCCCTCGCTCCGCAGGAACGCGGCGAAGCGGGTGATCGGGTCCTTCGCGACCCACGAGGCGAGCTCGTCGTCGGTGCGGTACTTCGTCGGGTCGTCGCTCGAGGTGTGCGCGCCGATCCGGTAGGTCAGCGCCTCGATGAACTGGGGACCGCCGCCGGAGCGCGCGTCCTGCAGGTGCTTGGCGGTGACCGCGTAGCTCGCGAGCACGTCGTTGCCGTCGATCTGCACGCCGGGGATGCCGAAGCCGGAGGAGCGGAGGTAGAGGGGGCTGCGCGACTGCGTGGCCACGGGGACCGAGATCGCGTAGTGGTTGTTCTGGAGGAAGAAGACCTCGGGAGCCTGGTAGCTCGCGGCGAAGACCATCGCCTCGCTGACGTCGCCCTGGCTGGAGGCGCCGTCGCCGAAGTAGACGACGACGGCCGCGTCCTTCTCGGGGTCGCCCGTGCCGGTCGCTCCGTCGAGGGTGAGGCCCATCGCGTAGCCGGTCGCGTGCAGGGCCTGCGAGCCCAGCACCAGCGTGTAGAGGTGGAAGTTCCCGTTCGTCGGGTCGGTCGGGTCCCAGCCGCCGTGCGTCGTGCCGCGCAGGAGCGCGAGGACGCCGAGCAGGTCGATGCCGCGGATCTTGCCGACGACGTGCTCGCGGTAGGAGGGGAACACGTGGTCCTGCGGGCGCATCGCGAACGCGGAGCCGACCTGCGCCGCCTCCTGCCCGTGGCTCGGGACCCACAGTCCGAGCTGGCCCTGGCGCTGCAGGTTCGCGGCCTCGGTGTCGAAGCGGCGGACCACCGCCATCTCGCGGTAGAAGGAGCGGTGCTGCGCCTCGTCCACCCCGTCGAGGTAGGAGGCGTACTGCTCGGCCGCGGGGGTCGGCGAGAACCGCCCGTCCGCGGAGAGGAACTGGACAGTCGGCGACTCCGTGCTGGTGGCTACCACCCGACTAACCTATCCGTCTCGCGGGGTGGCCCTCGGGGAGGGAAGCCACAATCTCGGCCGCCGCGCTGAGGAGCTTGTCGACAGAGCGCGCCTCGCCGACGGAGACGCGGATCCCCTCCGGCGGGAACGCGCGGACCACGACTCCGGCGCGCTCGAAGACCTCGGCGGCCCGCGCCGTGTCCTCGCGGGTGTCGAACCAGAGGAAGTTCGCCTGCGACTCCGGGATCGTCCAGCCCTGGTCGAGCAGCGCCCGCCAGAGGTCGTCGCGGAGGCGGGTGATGCGGTGGACGCGCTCGAGGAGCTCCTCGCGGTGCTCGAGGGAGGCGACCGCCGCTGTCTCGGCGAACTGGGTGACCGAGAGCGGGATGGCGGTGGAGCGGGCGGCGTCGAGGATCCGCGCGTGGCCGATCGCGTAGCCGACGCGGAGGCCGGCCAGGCCGTACGCCTTGGAGAAGGTGCGGGCGATCACGAGGTTCGGGTAGCGGCCGAGAAGGCGGGTGCCGTCCACGGCCCGCTCGTCGTCGACGAACTCTGCGTAGGCCTCGTCGAGGAGCACGAGGACGTCTCCCGGGACGCGCTCGAGGAGCGCCTCGACGTCGTCGGCGGTGGCGACGGTGCCGGTGGGGTTGTTGGGGCTGCAGACGATCAGCAGGCGGGTGCGCTCGGTGACGGCCTGGGCCATGGCGTCGAGGTCGTGGGTGTCGTCGGCGCGGAGCGGCACGCGCACGCTGGTGGCGCCCGCGGTCGTGACGAGCGAGGGGTAGGCCTCGAACGAGCGCCAGGCGTAGACGACCTCGTCGCCCGGGCCCGCCGCCGCGGTGATCAGCTGGGCGATGACCGCGACGGAGCCGGCTCCGACGATCACCTCCTCGATCGGGACGCCGTACTCCGCGGCGAGCGCTGTGCGCAGGGCGGTCGCCGCCGCGTCCGGGTACCGGTTGAAGTCGTCCACCTCGCGGACCCGCGCGAGCACGGAGGGCAGCGGGTCGAACGGGTTCTCGTTGGAGGAGAGCTTGAAGGCGTCGGCGGCGGCCGCGCGGCCCTGCTTGTAGGCGGGGAGCGCCAGGATCTCGGGGCGGAGGCGGACGGGAGGCTCCTGCTGGTCGGTCACCCGCCCCATGCTAGGCGGCGCGGCGGCGGGCGCCCCGCCGTTCCGCGCGCGCCGTCCCCCGCCCTCGACGGGTGTGCGCCGGGCCCCCTTCCCACCGGTCGAGCGCCGTGGGTGCGGCCCGGAGGTGCGGCCGACCCGGGTCTCGGATGCGCGAACCGCCCCGCTGACCGGCGCCCACGGCGGCCGTCCCCCGATTAGGGTGCAGTGATGCGGAGTCGAGGGCGAGCCGAGCGGCGCGGGGGTGCGCGCCCGCTCCTCCGGGGCGCCACGGCCGCGATCGCCCTGCTCGTCGCCGCCGGCGCGCTCACCGGATGCACGCCCGCCGCGGAGGGCACGCAGGCGACCCCGACTCTCCGGGAGACGTCCATCGACGTCGCCGCTCCCCCGGCCTACACCGCCGCGCGCGAGGCCGGCCTCGCGCTGCGGGACGACTCGCTCGCGCTCCTCACCGCGACCGACGGCACCGTCGCGGGCGCGGCCCGCACCGATCTGCTGGTGGCGATCGGAGCCCTCAACGCAGCGCTCGAGGGAGTCTCGGCCGACGCCATCACCACCGCGACGACCGCGGCCGGGGAGCAGCGGACGGCGCTGGCCGAGCGCGTGCTCGGCCTCGCCACGTCGACCCTCGCCTCCGGTCGCGGATCGACGTCCCGGCGGGCGGTGCTGACCGACGCGGTCGAGCAGCTCCGGAGCGCCCTCGCCTCGGGAGCCGCAGTCGCTCCGCTGGCCGTCGCCGTGATCGAGGCGCGCGAGCCGCTCGTCCCGGAGCCGGGCAGCGGATTCGCTCCTCCCCCGCGCCCCGCGCCTCCCGCCGCTCCCCGGCCGACCAGTGCGCCCGAGCCGACCCAGGAGCCGACGCCCGATCCCCCGGCTCCGGAGCCGGCTCCCGCGCCCGCCCCGGAGCCGACCGAGGCCCCGCAGCCGACGGCGGAGCCCCTGCCGCAGCCCGAGCCCACCGCGGTGCTCCCTCCGCGGACCTGCGCCGACGACCCCCGCCTCTGCACTCCTGCGCCCGAGCCGACCATCGGCGGGCCCCTCACCTGAGCCCCGGCTCGCGGCGCGCCCCGCCTGCGGGGATAGTGGAGGCATGAGCAGACTCCTCCTCGGCCTCCTGACCAACGCCGTCGCGATCTGGCTCACGACCCTGGTCGTGGCGGGCGTGCGCGTGGACCCGTACGAGGAGGGCCCCGCAGCGGCGGTCCTCACGTACCTGCTGGTGGCGGTGATCTTCGGCGTCGTCAACGCCGTCGTCGGCGGAGTGGTGCGGGTGGTCGCGTTCCCCCTGTACGTGCTGACGCTCGGCCTGGTCTCGTTCCTCGTCAACGGCCTCCTGCTGCTCGTGACCGCCTGGATCAGCGGCCTCTTCGGCTTCGGCCTCGTCGTGGACGGCTTCTGGTGGGGCGTGCTCGGCGCCCTCGTGCTCGCCCTGGTGAACTGGTTCATCGGCCTCCTCCTGCGCCCCTTCCTCCGCCGCCGTCAGGACTGACACCACGGCCTCGGCAGTCAGCATCGGCCACGCCGCCGCCGCCCGGGAGGCGTCGCGCGCCATCGGTGGACGGCGGCCGCGATCGGCCTGCTGTGGAGGAGCCGCGGTGCGCCATGATGGGCGGGTGACCCCCGACTCCCCTGCGCCCTCGGCCTTCGCCGTGTGCTTCGTCTGCACCGGCAACATCTGCCGGTCGCCGATGGCCGAGGTGGTGCTGCGCTCCCTGGCGGAGCAGGCGGGGCTCGGCTCCGCGATCGAGATCAGCTCGGCCGGCACCGGCGAGTGGCACCTCGGCGAGCACGCCGACAGCCGCGCCCTCGCGGCGCTGGAGCGTCACGGCTTCGACGGGGGCCGCCACCGCGCCCAGCTCTTCGACCCGTCCCGCTTCGCCGAGTTCGACCTGGTCGTCGCGCTCGACCACGGGCACGAGCGCGCGCTGCGCTCCTGGGCGCGCACCGAGGTCGACCGGCAGAAGATCCGCCGCCTGCTCGACTTCGAGCCCGGCCTCTCCCCGCAGGGCGACGTCCCCGACCCCTACTATTCCGATGCGGCGGCGTTCGACTCGGTGCTCGCGCTGATCGAGCGCGCCTGCCGGGCCCTCTTCGCCCAGATCGAACCAGGACTGCGCGGCAACCGCTCGGTCCGCCCCGACTCCACCGACGCGCGCGCCGCCCTCGCGCAGGACACCTGAGAACCGGAAGGCACCACCGCATGACCTCGCTCCCCACCCAGCCGCTGAGCCCCCTCGACGGCCGCTACAGCGGTGCCGTCTCGTCGCTCGGCGAGTACCTCTCGGAGGCGGGGCTGAACCGCGCGCGGGTGCACGTCGAGGTCGAGTGGCTGCTGGCGCTGACCGACCGCCGCCTCTTCGGCTCCGAGCCCGTCGACGCGGCGACCGCCGAGGAGCTGCGCCGCCGCGCCCGCGACTTCGGCCAGCCCGAGATCGACGAGCTGGCGACCCTCGAGGCCCGCACCCGCCACGACGTGAAGGCCGTGGAGTACCTCGTCCGCCAGTGGCTCGAGGAGCTGGGCCTGCAGCGCATCGCCGAGCTCACCCACTTCGCCGCCACCAGCGAGGACATCAACAACCTCTCCTACGCGATCGTGGTCCGCCAGGCCGTCGGCGAGATCTGGCTGCCGAAGCTGCGCTCGGTCGTCGCGTCGCTCCGGGAGCTGGCCGTCCGCTACCGCGACGAGTCGATGCTCAGCCGCACCCACGGCCAGCCCGCGACCCCGACCACGATGGGCAAGGAGTTCGCCGTCTACGCGTACCGGCTCGAGCGGGTCGTCGCGCAGATCGAGGCGACGGAGTACCTGGGCAAGTTCAGCGGAGCGACGGGCACGTTCGCCGCGCACCTCGCCGCCGACCCCGGCACCGACTGGCCCGCCCTCGCGGAGGAGTTCGTCACCTCCCTCGGCCTGGTCTTCAACCCGCTGACCACCCAGATCGAGTCGCACGACTGGCAGGCCGAGCTCTACGGCAGGGCCGCGCACGCGAACCGCATCCTGCACAACATCTGCACCGATGTCTGGACCTACATCTCGCTCGGCTACTTCCGGCAGATCCCCCAGGCCGGGGCGACCGGCTCGTCCACGATGCCGCACAAGATCAACCCGATCCGCTTCGAGAACGCCGAGGCGAACCTCGAGCTCTCCAGCGCCCTGCTCGACTCGCTCGCGCAGACCCTGGTCACCTCGCGCCTCCAGCGCGACCTCACCGACTCGACCACGCAGCGCAACATCGGCGTCGCGTTCGGCCACTCCCTCCTCGCCCTCGACAACATCGCCCGCGGCCTGCTCGAGATCGACCTCGACCCGACCGCCCTCGCCGCCGACCTCGACGGCAACTGGGAGGTGCTGGCCGAGGCGATCCAGACGGTGATCCGCGCAGAGGTGGCGGCCGGCCGCTCCTCGATCACCGACCCGTACGCGCTGCTGAAGGACCTGACCCGCGGCAAGCGCCTCGGTGCCGACGACCTCGCCGTCTTCGTGCAGGGTCTCGACATCGGCGACGCGGCGAAGGAGCGCCTGCTGGCGCTGACGCCGGGCGGCTACACGGGCCTCGCCTCGTCGCTGGTCGACCGCCTGAGCTGATCCGCCGGGCAGCGAGCGCGCGGGTGCCGCCGTCCTCGAGAGCGAGCACTCCGACTCCTGCGTGCTCGCGGCGGCGCGGTCGACGGCGGCGCGATGTCGGGGGTCGCACCTAGCGTCGGCGGCATGTCAGCGTGCGCGATCGGAGGGTGCGCCTCCTCGGCCGAGACGGGCGCCCCCCTCGCGCTCTGCGCGGCGCACCTCGGGCTCGCGCACGACTGGGTCGCCCGCGAGGACGGCGTGATCGACGTCCTGCCCTCGCCGTGCGCGGCGTGCGGGTCCCGCCTGGGCGTCCGGCTCCCCTCCGCCTGGCTCTGCGCCGCCTGCGAGTGGCGGCTCGGCGACGCTCCCGACGGCGAGCTGCCGCCGCCCCGGGTCGACGTCGTCTACTACATCCGCTTCGGCGAGCGGATCAAGATCGGCACCAGCGGCAATCCCCGGCAGCGCCTCCACCGGCTCCGGCACGAGGAGCTCCTCGCGTTCGAGCGCGGCGGGCGAGCACTCGAGCAGCATCGGCACGCCCAGTTCGCCGACGAGCGCTTGGAGCGCACCGAGTGGTTCGCGCGCAGCCCCGTGCTCGACGCCCACATCGAGACCGTGCGCGCCGGGGAGCCCGACCCCTGGGCCCTGCACCGCCGCTGGCGCAGCGAGGCGCTGGCCCTGCGGCTCTGACGCGTCGGCTGCGAGCCGGCGGCGACGACTCGACCGCTCCGACTCGCCGGCTCCCACTCGACGGTTCCCACTCGCCGGCACTGCATCCACGGGTCCCGCTCCGCCGAGCCGGACACCGCGACGGAGTGCCGGGGAGGGCGCGCCGGGGACGGGTCCCCCGAGGACCGTCCCGCAGCCGCCGCACGACGCGCTCAGCGCCCCCAGGCGTCGACGAGCAGCGGACCACGGACATCGCGGAGCCGGTCGACCAGACGGTCCGCCAGCGCGGCCGTGACCCCCGTGGCGACCAGGTCGTGGGGGCCGAGCGGCAGCAGCTTCCCCGTGCGGATGCGCACCACCTCCCATCCGGCGGAGCGGAGCGCGCGGTCCTTCCGCCGGTCGGCCTCCTCGCGGTGCCCGACGTGCTCGAGTCCGTGACGGCCGGTGGAGTCGTACTCGATCGCGACGCGCAGCTCGCCGAGCACCAGGTCGGGCCACGCCTCGCAGTGCTCGAAGAACGGCCGCGCGAGACGCACCGCCGTGTGCGCCGGATCGAAGACGAGCCGCTCGGCGAGGAGCGCCCGGAGCCGGGCCTCGACGGCGGAGGCGGGAGGAGGCGCGCACCGGCTCGCGAAGGGCTCGCCGACGGGGAGGTCCGGCGTCTTCGGGCACACGCGGGCGGGCCGGGCTCGGGAGCGCGGCCGGAGCGGCGGCAGTTGGAGGGGTGGATCGAGCGGACGGAGGAGTCGACGACGCGGCGGGCGCGGATCCGCTCGGGTCGGCGGGTGACGCGGACCCGCGGCCGGTGGGCGACGCGGACATCGGGAGCCCCCGCGCGATCACGGCGGGCGGCGCCAGGAGGACGAAGGAGCCGTCGTCGGGAGCGGCCGTCGGCGCGAGCACCTCGGCGAGCCGGCCGCCGATCATCGGCGCGGCCCGGGGCAGGCGCGGCGAGGCGAGCTCGGCGCAGTCGGGGCACCAGGAGGAGCGGCGCCGCTCCCGGCCGGGACGGTGGCGCTGCTCCTCGGGGGTGGCGACGAAGACGTGTCCGGCGTCGCAGAGCCAGCACAGGTACACGTCGGCCGCGGGCGGGATCTGGCTGAGCACGATGCCCTCGTTGTACTCGGGCCGGTACTGCCGCACCAGGACGGGGTAGGACGCCCAGGCCTCCCGGTAGGTGCCGACCGCGTAGGGGACGTCGGCGCCGCGCGAGAACCGCCGCCGCTGCCACCACCGCCCGATCGCCTCCGCCACCCTCCGCACGCTACGCGCGACCACCGACGCGGAAGCGGCGCCCGCGTGCGCAGGCGGGATCTCGAGACGCCCTGCGGGCTGCTCGATCGGCATGCGCGGCGGAAGGGACTATCCGCCCGCGCGGCGTGCTCCCGGCCGACTGGGAGCGGCGGAGCCGTCCCTCGCCTAGTGTGCGGAGTCCTGCTCGTCGATGTCCGCGATCTCGGCCTCGTCGGGCTTGAAGGTCAGTGAGAACATGGCGATCGCGACGAGCACGACGATGAAGGCGACGCCGAACGAGATGAGCGCGACGACAGGCTCGCGGGTCGAGAGCATGACGACGAGGCCGACGAAGGCCGCCATCACCGCGGAGAAGCCGATGAGCTCGAGCGGGCGCAGGCGGTCCTTGCGGGTCGGCTGGAACGTGCGGGGCGTGAACTCGCCGGGGTCGCGCGCCGGGGCGGAGTCGGCCGCCGAGGCGCGGTCGGCGGGAGAGGCGGGGTCGGGCTGCTGGCCTTCGGCGGTCATCGGTCTCCTCCGGAGGTCGGTGTCGTGGGGGCGACGGGATCGTGTCCGGTGGCTGCGTCGGCGCCGGCGGCCCATTTGAGCGAGAACGCCGCGATGGCGAGGAACACGGCGACCATCACGGCGTAGGCGCCGAGGAGGCCGACGGTGACGACGGGGTGGGGCGGGAGGAGTCCGAAGGCGGCGCCGAGGAGCATCGTGCCGACGCCGACGATCACGGAGTCGCGGGCGGCGAGGCCCTGACCGCGGCGGCCGCTCGAGAACTCGAGGAAGCCGGAGAGCAGCGCCCAGCCGGCGACGAGGGCGACGAAGGAGAGCAGGTTGGCGACCGGGAGCGCGACGAGCGCCGCGACTCCGGCGACCAGGGTGAGCACCGCGGAGCCGAGGGCGAGCGGGCGGGCCCGGCCGCTCCAGCTGCGGAGCCCGAGAGCGAGCGAGACGGCGCCGGTCGCGATCGCGAAGCCGCCGAAGACGGCGAGGCCGAAGGCGGGCCCGTGGTCGGGCGAGAAGGTGACGACGCAGCCGGCGACCGCCGCGATCACGGCGCGCGCGAGGGGCAGGGTCCACAGGCGGCGGTCGGAGTCGGCGGCGATGGCCACGGTCGAGCCTCTCTGGGATGGAGGGAGAAGGCGTCCGGGAGCGGACGGCTGGGCGCGCGACGGCACGGCGACGCGGACTCCAGCGATTTTACGCTCCCGCGGCTCCGCCCAGGCCCGGAGCGGGGCCGGGGGCGCGATCCGGGGCGAAGTCGCAGGCGGCTCAGCCGAGCCAGACCTCCTCCACCCGCGGGAACACGGCGTCGGCGGAGAAGCGCTCACGGAAGCGCGCCCCGGCCTTCTCGACGACCTCGGCCCGGGCGTCCTCGTCGGTGATGAGCTCGGTCAGCGCGGCGGCGAGGCCCTCCACGTCTCCGGGCGCGACCACGCGGCCGCAGCCGTCGCCGAGGACCTCGGGGATGCCGCCGACCGCGGTCGAGACGACGGCCGCGTCGCGGGCGAGTGCCTCGAGGATGAAGATCGGCATCGCCTCGTCGCGCGAGGGCAGGACGGCGATGGACGCCTCGTCGAGCAGGGCGAGCAGGCGGGCGTTCTCGAGCGAGCCGAGGAACTCGATCCCCGGGACGCCGCGGTCGACGACCTCCGGCTCGCGGATCGGACCGGCGACCAGCAGGCGCCAGCCCTCCTTGCCCTCGACCTGCGCCCACGCCTTCTGCAGCACGTCGACGCCCTTGCGGTGGCTGACGACGCCGCCGAAGACGACGGTGCGGGTCTTCTCGCGCGGGGTGCCCTGCTCGAGCGCGTTGGGCACGAGGTGCACGCGCTCGGCGGGGACGTAGCGGCGGCAGATCGCCGAGGTCTCCTCCGAGAGCGAGATGATCTCGTCCGCGCTGCGCAGCACGTCCTTCACCAGGCGCGGGTGCGCGGCGGTGAAGGCGGCGAACTCGCTGCCGTGCAGGTGGGCGACCGTGCGCAGGCCCAGGCGGTGCGCGAGGCGGAGGAGGGACCCCTCGCGGAGGAACGAGCCGCGCTCCGAGAGGTGGACGACGATCACGGCGCCGGGCTCGCGGCGCGCGATCGCGGCGATGCGGGCGGCGGCGCCGGCGGCCAGGCGGGCCGCGGCGACGTGCTCGCCCGGAGCGGTGCGGGAGGAGATCACCCGGACGTCCGAGCGCTCGAACGGCCAGCGCAGGTACCCGTTGACGACCTGCGTCATGCCTCCGGGGACCTCTCCGCTGCGGCCGACGTGGTACACCCGCGTCTTCGGGCCGGCAGGAGCTGCCGCGGCGGCCGGGCGGCTGCGGGGCGGCACGGCGAGCAGCGCCTGGATGTCGTCGCGGACGCCGCGGAGGCGCCCGCGGGCGACGAGCAGCTTCTCGAGCAGCTCGCTCCGGCGGGCGACGACGGCGGAGAAGGTCTCGACGCCGGCGGCCGGGGTCGTCCGGGACATGTCGACCGTGACGTCGTGGATCCCGATGGTCTCGAAGTGGCGCGAGGCCTTCGTCGATCCGTCCATCTGCAGGCTCACCGGGGCCGCGCCCTCGGTGAACGCCATGATGATCACGTGCAGCCGGTCGCTCATCGCGACGCGGGCCGTGCGGTAGAGCTCGCGCAGCAGGATCTCGTGCTCGTCGTGGGTGTGCGCCGGATCCCAGTCGAGGATGTCCGCGTCGAGGTCGGCGGCGAGACGGCGGGAGCGCTCGGCGTCGACGGCGACCTGCGTGACGACGACGATGTCGAGGTCCTCGCGCTCGGCGAAGCCCTTGATCGCGGCCAGCCACTCCTGCTCGGGGTAGGGGCGGGCGTCCACCTCGTGGTCCTCGCGGAGGGAGAGGACCAGAACGCGCCGCTCCTCGTCGGGCTGCGCGGCGAACGCGGTCAGCTCCGCGTCGCTCGAGCCCTCGCCGTAGCCGAGGTCGGGCATGGCGGCGCCGACGCGCATGTAGCCGGCCGTCTTGTCGTCGCGCCAGCGGGTGTAGCTCGAGAGCGCCATCGAGGGCCACATGATCGCGCGGGGCAGCGGGGCGAAGTTGCGGGTGCCCACGCCGGCGCGGATCACGCGGCCGCCGCCGAGGCGCACGAGGGCGATGCCCGGGAGCATCACGAGGTGCTCCTTCATCCCGATCAGGGTCAGCTGGATCTCTCCCGGCTTGAACACCGAGTTCGCCCGGCCGGCGAGGGCCTCGCGGGCGAGCGCCGCGTACCAGCGCAGGAGCGAGCGGTACACCGTGTCGTCCGGGCCCAGGCGCAGGCCGTCGTCGTAGCCCCACGGCGAGTGGCCCACGTAGACGTGGAGCGGACCCGACTCGCGGAGCCAGTCGAGGAGCTGGCGACGCAGGATGATGTCGCCGATGTTCTCGTACTGGCCGCGGCCGACGGCGAAGATCGATCGGGCAGGTGTCACGGGCGGGCCTTTCGGAGGGGTTCGCGTGGGGGTGACCGGTGCGGAGCGGGGAGCGTCGCGGGTCTCCCCGGTCGATCCTCCTGCCGCGCTGCCGTCGTGGGCCGGGCCGGCCGGGCTCCGCAGGAGCGGGCTCGGGGCCGATGGCGCCCCGGGCAGACTAGCGCAGGCGGGCTCGGCGGCTCGAGGAGGAGTGCTCGCGTCAACAGCCGTTGGTGACCAGGAAGGCCTTGAGGAACGCGCCGGTCTGGTAGACGTACTGGTTCACCAGGTAGTCCAGGCCCATCGGCTCGCCCGAGGGCACCATCGAGAGCTCGCCGGAGTAGCAGCGCTCGATGATAATCTCGGCGCGCACGAGGTGGGAGGCGTTGGTGATCACGATGACGTGGTCCCAGCCGTACTGCTCGGCCATGTCGCGCAGCTGCCGGGCCTCTCCCTGGGTCGTGAGCGGGTCGGCGGAGTAGCAGAGGACGTCGCCGCCGGGCTCGTTGCACTTCTTGTACTTCTTGGCCTCGTAGGGAGCGTTCATCTCGCCGGGGCCGACCGAGAGCACCATCGTGTCCGTCGCCCCGGAGGTGATGATCCGGCGGGCGAACTCGACGCGTGCCCTCGTGGAGGGGCCCAGCACGAAGACCGCGTCCGCCTGCTCGGGGATCGGGTCGATCGGGGGCGTGACGTAGAGCGGGATCCCGGCGCCGAAGAGGGCGAGGACCACGAGGGGGACGAGCAGGAGCCGTCCGATCACGGTGCGAGCGCGGACCCGGGGGCGCCTCGGGCGCTCCCGGGACGGCGGGGTGGACGGGCGGTCGCCGGTCGCGGTCGTGGCCGTGTCCATCGCGTCCTCCCTCTCGTCGGGACCGCCGCTCGCCCGCGGCGGGTGATCCGCGACGCGGGTGCGACGGCGATCACCAGTGGAGAGCCCATCATCGCAGTGTTTCGGCGCGGGGTCGGCCCGGTGAACGCTCGGTCAATTCTCTCGCCCAGCGGCCCGGCCCGGGGCCGTGTCCAGAGTCGCCGGGTAGGGTCGCCGTTCCTCGACCGAGCAGCACTCCCCCTCGTCCATTCCGCGGACGGGCATTCCCGGAGTCCCCTCCCGATCCGACATCCGCCCTCCGATCCGTCGTCGACAGCGCGTGTGACCGTTCCGTATACACGCATGCGCGGCGGTCCGCCAGTCCTTCAGCGGAATCGCTGATATAAGCCCGACCACCACGCCCGAATGGGGTACTACAACCTGAATCCGTCTCATCCAGCCATCAGTCGCAAGGCCCGTCTATAGCGTCGGGAGGACCAGCACCACCCCCTTGAGCAGCCCCCTCGAACCGCCCCCGACGCCCCCTCGAAGACCCGGAGCCGATCGTGAATCCTCAGACGACGCCAGACCCGACCCGCCCTCGCCGACGACGCGCACGCCTCTCCCTCACCACCGCTCTGATCGCCGCTCTCGGCATCCTGGTCGCCCCCCTCACGGCGCCCGCCGCCTCCGCGGCCACTCTCGACCCGGGCGCCGGGCAGAGCACGCGGATCCAGGAGACGAACTCCTCGCTGACCTACAGCGGCTCGTGGCGCACGATGACGGGCGGCGACAGCGGCGGCGGGATCACGTTCCTCAACAGCACCGGCTCCGTCTCGTTCAGCTTCCGCGGCACCGGCTTCAGCTGGGTCAGCCGCACCACCGCCTCCGCCGGCATCGCCACCGTCACGGTCGACGGCGCGAGCACCTCGGTCGACCGGTACACGAAGACCACGGCGTACCAGGTCCCGGTGTTCACGAAGAAGGACCTCGCCGACACCGTCCACACGGTCAAGATCGCCTGGAGCGGCACGGCCAACAGCTCCGCGAGCGACAAGAACCTGGTCATCGACGCGTTCGACATCACCCGCGCGACTCCCGCCACCGAGGAGCCGACCGACGAGACCGGCGGCGGCGAGGACGACGGCCCCGTGCTCGATCCTTCCGGAGCGACCAGCCTCCTCGTGCAGGAGACCGACCCCGCGCTGCAGTACACCGGCTCGTGGAGATCGATGGCGGGCGGCGACAGCGGCGGCGGGATGAAGTACCTGACCTCCGCCGGATCGGTGAAGTTCACCTTCGTCGGCACGTCGTGGCGCTGGATCAGCCGGAAGACCTCCTCCTCCGGCATCGCCGCGGTCTCGGTCGACGGCGGACCCGTCACCAAGGTCGACCGCTACAGCTCGACCGCGCAGTACCAGGTGCCGGTCTACGAGACGACCGACCTCGCCGAGGGCACGCACACCGTGACCATCTCCTACACGGGGACGAAGAACTCCAAGTCGACCGACAAGAACCTGATCATCGACGCGTTCGTCCTCGCCGAGGACGGCCTCGCGACCGACGCCGTGGAGCTCTCCCCCCTGACCGACGGCTACACCGTCGCCTGGGACGCGCCCTTCAGCTCGCGGGTCGTCTCGTACGACGTGCACCGCTCGAACGAGGACGGCTCCGGCGACACGGTCGTCGGCACCGTCGCCGACCCGGTGCGCCAGTACCGCGACGAGACCGCCGAGGCGGGACGCGCCTACACGTACACCGTCACGGCGACCGACGACGCCGGCCGCGACTCGCGGCTGAAGGAGTCGGCCACCACCTCGGCCGACATCCTCGCCTCCCGCGCCTCGCTGCTCGCGGCCTTCGACTGCCCCGCCGCCACCAAGACGGTGTCGACCTCGGCGCAGCTCGTCACGGCCCTGACCAACCCCTCCTCCGGCGACGTCATCCGCCTGGCCGACGGCGTCTACACCGGCAAGTTCGCCCTCCGCGGCACCGCCGCCCAGCCCGGCTCGATCTGGATCTGCGGCTCGCCCAACGCGGTCCTCACCTCCGGATCCACCTCGAGCGGCACCGCACTCATCCTGAACACGGTGAGCGACGTGCACCTCGTGGGCTTCTCGGTCCGCAGCTCCTTCCAGGGCATCCAGGTGCTCGCCAGCAAGGGCGTCCAGATGGCCGGCCTGACGGTGAGCGAGATCGGCTACGAGGCGGTCCACTTCCGCAGCCAGACCACCGACTCCCTGATCGTCGGCAGCACCATCCGCCGCACCGGCCTCGTCTCCGCCAAGTACGGCGAGGGCGTCTACGTCGGCACCTCCGACCGCAACTGGTGCGAGTACAACAGCTGCAACCCTGACCGCACGGCCCGCATCGCGGTCGTGGACAACGCGATCAGCGACACCGGCGCCGAGCCGATCGAGGCCAAGGAGGGCACCCTCGACGGCGACATCATCGGGAACACGGTCCTCGGCGGATCGCGGCTCGCCTCGGACGTCGTCTCGCTGATCCTGGTCTCGGGCAACAGCTGGCTTGCCGCGGGCAACTCCGCCGCGGGCACCACCACCTACGGCTACCAGGTGATCACCCGCGCCGACGGCTCGGGCAACGACAACACCATCAGCGGCAACCTCGCGCTGAAGACCAGCAACGCGGTGGTCTACCTCCACCAGCCGTCCAACTGGTCCACCAGCGGCAACACGCTGAGCTGCTCCAACTCCGGGAAGGACCTGATCGGGAACGTGGCCTGCACGCCGTGACCTGATCCGCTCCCCGCGCGCAGAACCGCCGCCGTCGTCCCCTCGACGGCGGCGGTTCTGCGTCTGCCCGCCTCCCGCCGACCACGCGGGAGTCGGCGGAGTCGCGCGCCAGTACGGCGACTTCTGCGGACTCGCGGGGTGAGCGGGCTCCCGGGAGCCGGTTCCGGCCACGGCGGGCGCTGGAGAGGGCTGGACGGGCCGGGCAGGTCCCGGGGAGTTGAGCGGGCCCGGACGGCGACGCCGCCTCCTGTCGAGTCCGCGGAAGTGGGCGGAGTCGCGCGCGAGTACTGCGACTTGTGGGGGCTCGCGGGGTGAGCGGGCTCCCGGGAGCCGGTGAGGCACGTGATCAGGCCACGGCGGGCGCTGGAGACGCTGAGGAAGGACGGACCGGTCGGTCGGCCCCGGAGAGCCCGCGGGCCCGGACGGTGACGCCGCCTCCTGCCGAGTCCGCGGAGGTGGGCGGAGTCGCGCGCGAGTACCGCGAGTTCTGCGGGCTCGCGGAGTGAACGGGCTCGCGGAGGGGTGGAGGGGGCTGGAGTGCCGGCCAGGCGTCGGAGGGGCCGGCTGGGCCCGGAGAGAGGGCAGCCGGGCCCCCGCCGGGCACCGCGCAGTCCCCGGACGCGGAAGAGCGCACCGCGGCCGGGGCCGGGGTGCGCTCTTCCGCAGCGTGCGAGGACGCGATCAGACGATCGCGGGGGCCTTCTGCAGCTTGTGGCGGGCCAGGACGACCGCGCCGACCACGGGGGTGCCGGCGGTCTCGATCCAGTGCACGTCGGCGGCGGCCTGGGGCGAGTCGACCCTGCCCTCGATCAGGACGAGGACGGCGCCGTCGGCCACGCCGCGGAAGGTCGGCGACTGCTCGGTCGCGCCGAGAGTGCCGGTGACGATCAGGACGATGTCGTAGACCTTCTCGAGCTCCTCGACCAGCGCGCGGAGGGCGTCGGTCGGCATCGGCGTGCCGGCCTGGGCGCCGCCCGCGGGGAGCAGGTCGACGCGGTCGGTCGAGCGCTTGATGATCGCGTCGTCGAGCGAGGCGGCTCCGGCGAGCACCTCGCGCAGGCCCGGGCGTCCGCCCGAGGCGGAAGCGAGAGCCGAGCCCTCGGCGGTGCCGTCCACGATCACGACGGACGAGCCGAGCACGGCCAGCGCCTTGGCGAGCAGCACCGCGCTGGCGGTGTGCGGGGTCTTCTCGGACGCCGGGGCGATCGCGAAGGAGGAGTACGAGCGGGTGCGCGCGATGGCGGAGAGCTCGAACGCCACGGCCGAGTAGCGGGCCGGGATCTCGGTCGAGTTCAGCATCTCGTCGAGCTTGGTGGCCTTGACCGGGACGATGCCCAGCAGCGGCCGGTCGATCGCGGAGCGGACGTCGTCGCCGCTGCGGAGGCGGCGGTCGAGGGCGGTCATCACGATCGCCACTCCCACGCCGACCACGGCGCCGCCGAGGATGCCGAGCGCGAGCAGGACGAGGATGCCACCGGTGACCGGCAGCTCCGGCGGGAGCGCCTGGCTGAGCACCTGGAGCTGGATCTGCGGGACGGCGACGCCGTTCGTGGTGGTCGCCGGATCGGCGCCCTTCACGGCCGCGTCGAGCTGGGCGGCGATCGCGTTCGCGATGACCGCGGCCTGCTCGGGCGAGGGGTCGGTGGCCGAGATCGTGATGACCACGGACTCCGGCTCGGCGAGGACGGTCACGCGCTTGGCGAAGTCCTCGATGGGCTCGTCGATGCCGAGGCCGTCGATGACGCCCTGCAGGACGGTGTCCGAGGTGCCGAGGGCGACGGAGGTGACCGTGGCCTGGGAGGCGGCGCTGTTGGCCGCGACCCGGTCCGCGGTCGAGAGGACTCCGGACGAGGAGACCGCGACGTACACGCGTGCGTCCGCCTTGTACTGCGGGAGGAGGACGGCGTTGAGTACCAGGGCCGCCACGGCGCCGAGCAGAGCGAAGGCGACGATGTAGACCCACCTCCGGCCGATGCCGGCGAACAGTCCGTTCAAGGTCATGGTGTGTGGTGTCCCTTTCGTCGACTGCACCGGAGTGCAGGGGGTCTGACTGTAGCGTCGTGATGTGTCGTCCGCGTTGCGCGGAACCGGCCGCGAGGTTTCGCGCGGGAGCGGTGGATCAGAGGTGTGCCTGCAGGAAGGCGAGGATCGCCTTCTTGTTGTTCGGGGTGTTGTTCTGGAGCCCGTGGTGGCCGGAGCCGTCCACGCCGACCTCGGACGCCACTCCGGCGTCCTGCAGGGCGACCTGCATCGCGTCGGCCTGCTCGACCGGGACGAGCTCGTCCTCGGAGGTCAGCCAGATCTGCGGGGCGTCCGTGGAGTCGACCGAGGTGATCGGCGACGCGGGGATGCTCTGCGGGCAGGTCGTCGAGTCGATCTCGTCGCAGTCCAGGTAGGAGAGGATCTGCTCCTTCGCCTCGGGCACCGGCGTGCCCAGCGACATCCCGGTCTCGGTCATGTCGGCGACCGCCGAGAAGGCGACGACCGTCTTGACCCGCGAGCCCTCGGTGAGGGAGCCCTCGCCGAGCGTGCCCATGGTCGCTCCGATGATCGCTCCGGCGGAGCTGCCCATCACGCCGATGCGGGCGGGGTCGAGGCCGAAGCGCGTGACCTGCGCGGGCTCGCGCAGCCACTCCACGGCGGCCTGCGCGTCCTCGATCTGCCCGGGGTACCGGCTGTCCTGGAGGAGGCGGTAGTCGACGGAGACCGAGACGAAGCCGCGCTCGGCGTAGTACTCGCAGAGCTCGGTCATCCCGCCCTCGTCGCGGGCGCCGTCGACGAACCCTCCGCCGTGCAGCATCAGCAGCGCGGGGCGGTCGGTGCCGCCCGCGGTGGGGAGGCAGGCGTCGGCCTTCAGCGAGACGCCGTCGACCGAGCGGTACTCGATCGCCTTCTCCGTCGTGAAGCCGTCGGGCGTGCGGACGGGCTCGGGCTGCGAGGAGCAGCCGGCCAGCCCGAGGGCGACGGCCACGACGGCCGCCAGGACTCCGGCTCTGCGTGCTCGTGTCGTCTTCACTCGTGGGACTCCGCTCTCTTCTTCTCGTAACTGGGGGAGGTGCCGGGCTCATCGGCCGGGACCGCGACGGGATCGGAGACGACTCCGGGGCCGCGCGCAGGGACGGGCACGGGCTTGCGCCGCTTGCCGGGGCCGCCGAGGGCGGCCGGGGGGACGTAGATCCACTTGACCTTCGAGAGGTAGCGGGTCACGAAGAGCGAGAGGACGACCGCGAGCACCATCACGACCAGCAGCAGCGGCACCTCGAAGCCGCCGATCTCGGAGCGGTCCTCGGGGAGGATCACCCGCAGGATCGTGATGGCGATCACGATGAAGTAGAGGTGCAGCAGGTAGATGTGCAGGCTGCGCTCGCCGCAGATCGTGAAGAAGTTCAGGAATCGCACTCGGGAGAGGGCCCGCGACACGAGGATGCCCATCGCGACGGCGGCCATCTGGCCGGCGAGGGCGAGGAACGGAACCCAGCGGATCGGGAAGAGGAAGAGCACCGCGCTCAGCACGACGAAGACCGGAGTGACGTAGAGGAACGCGCGGCTCCCCTTCTGCTCGACGAAGTCGATGATCCTCTTCGAGTAGAGCGTGCCCACCAGGAAGAAGACGAACAGGGCGCCGATGCGATTCCAGCCCACGTTGGTCGTGTTGAGGAGACCGGTGGTGAACATCGTCCCCATCACCGCGGCGAGGGCGACCTGCACACGGTGGTCGACCTTGCGCAGGAGCCACGCGCCGAGCGTGAAGAGGACGAGGCCGTAGATGAACCAGTAGCTGCTGCTGGGCCAGAAGAACAGCAGGAGCAGGTTGAGCGGGTCGGTCGCGGGGAGCTCGCCGAGTCCGCCGTTCGCGAGCGGCACGACCAGGTAGAAGGCCATGCGGATCACGGACCAGACCACGTAGAGCCAGAGCAGCGGGTAAAGCCTGCGACGCCAGAGGTCGGGGAAGCTCCAGGTGCGGATGCGCGAGCCGAAGAGGCCGGACACCAGGAAGAAGAGGGGCATCGGGAAGAGCTCGAACACGACCTTGATGCGGCCGAGAGTGTTCTCGACCCCGATGTCGCCGAGGTACAACGACGTGTGGTAGTACACGACCATCAGGATGGCGGCACCCTTGGCGAAATCCACCCATTCGCGGCGGGCCCCGCCCGCAGGCTTCAGCAGCTTCATTCTCTCCCCCTTGTGCCCGGTCGTACCGCTCGTGAATTCCATCCGAGGTGAACAAGGCTCAGAGAAGGACGCAGGCTCGGTCGCAGAATGCGACCGAGGATCAAGACTAAGGGTGTACCGTCTGCGCCGCACATTCGTCGGAATAGTGACGAGGACTCGATTGCCGGGAAGCGCACTCCGGCCTCTCCGCTCACCGGGGGGACGACGGTCACCGGCGTCCGTTCCCGGCGCTCATCGCCGCACGGTAGAGCGCGGGCGCCGCGGCGGCGAGCCCGAAGAGGACGGAGCGCTTCAGGTCGCGCCGGCGCACGAGCGCGACCAGGTGCCGGAGCCCCGCCTCGTCGTGCGCGGCCCGCCAGAGCCGGCCGGCCTCCTCGGGGCTGTGCGCGCCCGAGGTGGCGTCCTTGAAGCGGGAGAGAAGGGAGAAGCGCGCGCGGTAGTAGGAGTAGTCCTGCGAGTCGAGGAGGCGCGGGTCGAGCCCGCGGGCCGTCCGCTCGATCACGGCGGCGAGCCCGGCGAGCGAGTCGGCGCGCTTCGCGCCCGAGCGGATGATCGAGCCGGAGCGGAGGCGGTACTCGTAGACGGAGTCGGGGACGACGACGACCTCGTCGGCCGCGGCGAGCAGCTGCGCGACCTGCGCCTGGTCCGAGTGCTGGCGGATCCGCGTGAAGTCGATGCCGTCGAACAGCTCGCGGCGGAACAGCTTGTTCCAGAGGTGCCCGGTCAGCTCCCCGACCAGGAGCGCGGTGAAGGCGCCCCGGCCCGAGAGCGCGAGCGGGCCGCGCAGGGAGCCGACGGGCGTGGATCCGGTGGCGTCGACCGTGACCGCCTGGGCGACCACCACGTCGGCGCGGCCCGCCTCCCCCGCGGTGAGCATGGCCTCGACCGCGGTCTCCGGCCACTCGTCGTCGGCGTCGACCAGCCAGACCCACTCGCCGGCGGCCTCGCCGACGGCGCGCTCGCGAGCGGCGGCGACGCCCTGGTTCTCGTCCTGGCGGAGGTAGCGGATCCGCTCGTGCTCCTCGGCGAACGCGCGGCCGATCGCCTCGGTCCCGTCGGTCGAGGCGTCGTCGACCACGAGGATCTCGAGCTCGGCGTGGGTCTGCCGCAGCAGGCGCTCCAGGGCGGAGGCGAGGTGCGCCTCCTCCTGGTGCGCCGGGACCACCACCGAGACGAGGGTCACTTCTGCCCCACGACCCGGCGGAGCACCGTCTCGAGGTCGCGGCCGCTCGACTCCAGCGAGAAGCGGTCGAGCCAGCGGTCGATGCCGGTGATCTCGAGCTCGCTCGCGCGGATCAGCGCGTCGGCGAGGTCGGAGGCGGAGGGGGTGAGCGCGAGCTCGCCGGTCAGGCCGGGGACGATCGCGTCCGCGACTCCGAGCGCCCCGGACACGGCGACCGAGGGGACGCCGGCGGCGGCCGCCTCGACCAGCACGTTGCCGAAGCCCTCGCGCAGCGACGGGAGCAGCACGACGGCGTTCTCGTCGAAGTGGTGGAACCAGTCCTCGACCCAGCCCATGTCCTGGAAGTCCACGCCGCGCGCGGTCGCCTCCGCCTTCATGCTGCCGAGCAGCGGGCCGCCGCCGAAGGAGACGACCTTCGCGGGGATGCCGCGGCGCTCCAGCTCCTCGGCCGCGAGGATCGCGAGCTCGGGGCGCTTCTGGACGACGAGGCGGCAGGGCAGCACGATCTGCAGGCCCGCCGCGGTGCCGGGGGTGCGCGAGACCTGGCGGGAGCGGTCGACCTTGGCGGTCGCCGGGTTCGGCACGACGGTGCAGCGCTCGCCCGAGACGCCGAAGCCGGCGACGAGCTCGCCTGCGACGGGGTGCGAGATCGCAATGACGTGGTCGGCGCGGCGGTAGAGCGTCTTGGCGAGCCCGAGCTGCACCTTCTGGGTCTTCGAGAAGCCCGGGATGCCGAGCGAGACGAGGTTGCGCTCGCTCACGATGGTCTTCGGGCGGTCCGCCTTCGCGGTCATCTCCGCCGAGGCCAGGAGCACGATGTTCGGGTAGCCCTGCAGGGCGACCGCGACGTCGGGGGTGCGGCGGCGGAACAGCTCCTTGAGCATCCGCGCCTTGCCGACGTGGCCCTTGCCCTCGCCGATGCGGTGCAGCACCGCGCCCTCGGGGAGGTACTCGTCGGTGCCCTTCACCGACGTGGTGACGACGTCGACGTGGTGGCCCTGCTCGAGGAGCCAGCCCATCCAGGTGCGGGCGACGAACTCGGCCCCGCCGCCGTGCAGCGACGTGACGACGAACATGATCCGCATGCGCGGTCCCTTCTCCTGCGCCGCGCTCATCGCACGACCTCCGCGCCGAGGCCGCGGGTGTTGAGCGCCGAGAGGCGGCGCACCTCGGGCATGGCCGCGTCGATGGTGGCGCGCACGCCGCCGTCGCCCGGCTCCGCGAGGATGCGGTCGATCACCGGGAGGACGCGGTCGGCGAAGCCGGGGACCGGCTCGACGCACAGCTGCGGCAGGCCGATGAGGCGCATGATGCCCTCGACCTTGCCCTGGGTGGCGAGGGTGATCGCGGGGACGCCGAGCGAGAGCGACATGATCGCGAGGTGCATCCGCCCGGTGACGGTCAGCAGGGCGTCCTCGGCGAGGCCGCGGATCTCGGCGGGCATGAGCACGCGGTCGACGACGGTGACGCCCTCGGTTCCCACGCGCTCGGCGACCGCGCGGACGGCCACCTTGTCGTCGCCGATGGGGCGGGAGACGTGCGGGAGGAGCACGACGTGAACGCCGGCCGCGCGCAGGCGGTCGACGATGCGCTCGTACTCCGGCACCTGGTCGACCATGCCGGCGACGAGGGCGCTCGCGTTCACGAGCGCGAAGGGGACGCCCTCGGGCAGTCCCAGCCCCTCGCGGAAGCTGCGGTCGCGGGTGCGCGCCGAGAAGACGATGTCCGTGACCTCCTCGACGCGCTGCACGCCGATGCTCCGGGCGCGCTCCGCCGAGAGCGGGTCGCGGAGCATCGGGACGACGCCGGCGCGGGAGGCGGCGATCAGGGAGCGGCGGGCGGCGAGGCGGGCCGCCGCGTTCCAGGAGAAGCCGAGGACGCGCGTGGGCACCCCTGCCTCGGCGGCGGCCTGCGCGAGCAGGGAGCGGCGGACCGAGCCGCGGAGGCTGTACTTGCCGTCCATCATGTCGGCGCCGACGACCGAGACCGAGCGGGCGCGGCGGATCAGCGCGGCGTAGGCGCGGAGATCGGCGGCGTGCGCGTCGCCCACTCCGTAGACCAGGTGCGGGAGCTCGACGACCTCGACCCGGTCGGCCTGCTCCTCGGGGATCACGACGTCGCCGGCGTAGCGCTGGACGACCACGACGGGGCCGGTGGTGTTCTCGAGGAACGCCTCCAGCATGGCCTGGTCGCCGATGTTGCCGCTGCCGGGAGCGGCGATCACGAGGTGAGACTCGGGCTCGGGTCGGAGGTCCGCGAGGGCGGCGCGGAGCACCGCCGCGTCGCGTCGGGCGGGCAGGCGGGTCGTCGTGACGAAGTCCTTCTTCCAGGACTTGACGACGCCGAGCTTGAGTTTCATCGATCTCTTTCGGTGGGAGGAACGGCGGCGGGAGGCCGCTCGGAGTCGGGGATGCCGGCCGTGACGGCTCCGTCGACCAGCGCGCTGTCGCCGGTGGGGCTGATGGCATCGACCGTGGCCGGGGCCGGAGCGGCGGCCGGGCGGCTGCGGCGGAAGTGGCGGCGCAGGTCGGCGAGGCTGAGGATCTGGCGGCGGAACGCGGGGAGGATCAGCATCCAGAGCCCGACCCCGACCAGGACGGCGGCGCCGCCCACGAGGAGGCGGAGGACGGGCTGGTCGGCGGCGATCCAGACGGTGGAGAAGTAGGCGCCCACCGTGATCGAGCCGAACGTGATGCCGCTGCGGAGGCCGTTGGTGAACATCTCGCGGACGGGGGCATCGGAGGTGCGGCCGATCCAGATCAGCGCGGTCGGCCAGGTGAGGGCGAGCGAGCCGGCGTACGCGACCGCGACGCCCGTCACTCCCCAGTTGGAGCCGAGCAGGATCAGGACGACCATCAGCGGGCGGGTCGCCAGGCTGTACCAGACGCTCTGGCGCACGAGGCCCTTGGCGAGGAACACCCAGTTGGAGCAGTACGCCGTGGCCTGGAAGAACCCGGCCACGAGCAGGATCTGGAAGATCGGGACCGAGGCGAGCCAGCGCTCCCCCACCAGGATCCGGATGACCGAGTCGGACTGGGAGCCGAGGACGGCGAGCACGAGGCCCATCGCCGTCAGCATCGCCGACTGGCCGAAGAGGATGAACGTGCGGAACCGCTCGCGCTCGTCCTGCAGCTTGGACAGCACGGGCAGTGCCACGCGCTGCACCGGAGAGTTCAACTGCTGCAGCGGCAGCATCATCAGCTGGAACGCGCGGTTGTAGAGGCCGAGGTCGACCGGGCCGAAGCGCGCGCCGATGATGACGGAGTCGACGTTCTTGCTCACGTAGGTCAGCGCCTGGGTCGCGAAGACCCCGCCTCCGTAGCGGAGGAAGTGGCCCATCGCCTCGCCGCGGCGGTAGCGGCCGGGACGCCAGCCCGTGATGAAGACCAGCATCAGCACGCTGATGAGCGGCTGCACGATCTGGCTCCCGGCCAGCGCCCAGTAGCCGGCGCCGCCGAGCGCCATCAGCACGCCGACCACGAGGCCCAGCACCTGGGCGACGATGTCGACCAGGGTGATCTTCACGAAGCGGAGGTGACGGGCGAGGTCGGCGCGGAACTGCGTCGAGATTCCGTTGAGGAGGAACGTCGAGGAGAGCACGACGGTCAGCAGCTGGAGCCGGTCGTCGCCGTAGAGGGCGGCGATCGGCCAGGAGGCCGCGATGACCACCAGGGTGAGGGTGAGGCCGATGCCCGAGTTCATCCAGAACAGGTTGCTCTTCTGGCCCGGCGTGATCTCCTTCGCCTGGATGGCGGCGGAGGAGAGGCCGAAGTCGCGGAAGATCTCGCCGATGCCGATGATCGCCGTGACCATCGCGAGCAGGCCGTAGTCGGCCGGCGAGAGCAGGCGCGCGAGGATGACGATGCCGCCCAGCTGGACGGCGATGCGGATCGCCTGCCCGCCGATGGTGACGGCGGCGCCGCGGCTCGCCGAGCGGCTGAGGCTCGGTGACGGCTTCTGCGTGGTCCCGGTCATCGGGTCGAGCCCTTCTTGGTGGCGATCGCGCCCTCGTAGGCCTTCTTGAGCTGGAGTCCGAGCACGTCCCAGTCCCGACCGGAGAGGGCGGGGAGCCCCTCCGGCGGACGGGTCCGCGTGCGCTCGAGGGCGGAGGTGATCAGCTCGGGCGTGAGCTCGCCGTCGTATTCGATCACCCAGTCGCTGCCGACCTCCTCGGCCAGGGCCGTGTTGGTGGGCGTGCGCGGCACCAGGATCGGCCGGCCGAGCGAGAGGGCGACCAGGATCGAGCCGGAGTTGTGCATCTCGCGGTAGGGCAGGACGATCAGCTCGGCCCGGCCGATCTCGTCGACCATCTCGGCGTCGTCGACCCGGCGGAGCGTGGTGCGCACCCGGGTGTCGCGGGCGGCCCGCTCCTCGACCAGCTCGCGCTGGCCCGTGCTGGGGCTGCCGACAACGTGCAGGGAGAGGGAGTCGTCCTCCACGCCGCGGAACACGTCCATCAGCTCGACGACGCCCTTGTACGGGCGGATGATGCCGAAGTAGAGGACGCGGCCGTGCTCGCGCTCGGGCAGCGGGTGCTGCGCGAACTGGTCGCGGTAGTGGCCGTGCAGCACGGTGACGGCGGGCGCCCGGCCGGGAGCGACGGTCGTCGGGTTCAGGCGGACGAACAGGTCGGTCGCGCGGTCGACCCGGGCCAGCGAGCGGCGCTCGGCGGCGGGACCGAGCTCGTGCGGGTGCAGGTTGTGCACCGTCCGCACGAGCGGGATGCGCTGGAGCGCGAGGCGCACCAGCAGCACGTCGAGGGCGCGGCGGCGCAGGAAGCGGTGCAGCGGGCTGCGGCCGCGGATCATCAGCTCGGGCCAGTGCACGTGCAGCACGTCGTAGTCGGCGAGCAGGGCGCTGCGCCAGGAGAAGAACAGCAGCTCGACGCCGGGCGCGAGGCCGTCGACGATCGAGTCGACGTACTGCGTGGTCGAGTCCGGCGGCGCGAGCGACTGCTGGACGACGAGCGCGGCCGGCGACGAGTCGTTCCGGCGGGAGCGGCGGCTCACCGGTCGCCCCGCATCCCGACGGCCATCGGCGCGTCGAAGATCCGCGCCCCGAGAGGCTGGCGCATCCGGATGCCCTTGGAGAAGTCGGGGACGTGCACCGGGTTCAGGCAGATGATGACGAGGAAGCCCAGGAGCAGGTGGCTGGGGCGGACCGCGTCGATGGCGTTGTAGCCGGCGAGGCAGACCATGAAGCCGAGCAGGCCGGCCGCGGGGCCGACGTCGCGACGGCTGAGCGTGGCGCCGAACATCGCGGCCACCATGATCACGAAGAGCAGCAGGCCGGGGATGCCGACGCTGATCAGCAGCTGCAGGAACGAGTTCTCGATGACGACGTCCGAGAACCGCCTGCCGCTGATGCCGGACGTCGCCGCTCCGGAGCCGAGCCAGTGCGTGAGCTCGGCCGCCTTCAGCGACACGGTCACCGCGAGGTCGCGGGCGCCGGCCGAGATGGAGGCGTCGAGGTTGTTGTTGCGGGCGGTGACGGGCTCGAAGTTCAGGACTCCGACACCCGCGACGAGCCCGGCGATCAGGATCGAGCCGGGCCGGAGCAGCGAGCGGTTCGGGTTGAGGAAGCCCACGGCGACGAGCGCGACGATGACCGCGACGGCGATGGCCGCCATCGGTCCGCGCGAGACGGTCGCGACGACGCCGCCCGAGGCCAGGATGCCCAGCAGCAGGTCCGACTTGCGGGAGCCCTGGAGCCAGGAGCCGAACGCGAGACCGGCGCCCACCGTGAGGAAGGTGCCGGCGAGCAGCGGGTGGCCGAAGGTGATCTCGGCGCGGTAGAGCGACCAGTGCTGGTCCTGCTCGTAGCCGAGGGCGCCGTAGACGGCACCGAGGATCGGGGAGCTCTGCGCGACCAGCTCGAGGGCGGCGTAGAGGGCGAGCAGCCCCGAGAGGATCACCCACGTCTTGCGCAGCAGCACGGCCTCGCGCTGGGCGTCGAAGACGAGCATCGGCACGCCCACGCAGATCGCGAAGCTGAACATCCACGAGACGCCCTCGGTCGCGTAGGAGCTGCGCACCGTCGCCAGGGCCGACCAGAGCATGAGGGCGATGAACGCGAGGATCACCACGGCCCGCCACGGGGAGAGCACGAGCTCGCGGGTCCACGCCTTGACGGGGGCGCGCCACAGCTCGGGAGCGAGCCCGCGCCGGATCGCCCAGATCACGAGGATGACCGCCCAGAGCGTCATGCGGAACGTCAGGGTCGAGGGGGTGAGCGGCGTCGGGACGAGCGCGAAGAACGCGAGCGCCATCGCCGGCAGCCAGTGCGCGGGGACCCTCAGCAGCACGTAGGCGCCGACGATGCCGCCGACTCCGGCGGCGATCACCAGGAGGCCGGTGGCCGGCTCCCGGGTCGAGAAGATGTACCCCATCCCGAGGACGATCACCAGGGCGACCGAGAAGAGCGCGCCGACGAGGAGTCGTCGCGGGAGGATGTCGATCACGTCAGGGAGTCCTTCTGGCGTCGGAGCGGAGTGGTGGAGGAGGGGGCGGGCGGTGCGGCGCTCACGGGAGTGGTCCCGTCGGCCTCGATGAGGATCGCGATGCCCTCGCGAGCCGCCTCTCGGCGGCTGGGACGCCTGCGATGCCGTGCCCTCCTCCTCCACTGCTCGACCCTGGCGCCGACCCCCGGGGAGGAGGGGTCGCGTCGATCCTGCCGCGGATCAGGCGGGGCCCTCCTGGAGCCAGCGGCGGAAGGTCCCGACCGAGTCCTTGTTGGTGAAGTCCGGGACGACATGGCCGCCCTCGTAGCCGGCGCTGTTGTGGTAGGCGATCGTCGCCTCCTTGGCGACGGGGAGCGCGAGGCGGCGGAGGCGTCCGCCGTGGAGCTCCGCGGGAGCGAGCTGGTCGGCCGTGCCGGCGCTGACGCGCAGACGAATGCCCCTCCACGCGTCCTGCGGCAGACGGGCGGGATTGGTCGCGCGCATCAGCGCCCGGTCTCCGCCGTACACCGCGAGGACGCGGTTCGACTCGCTGTCGTCGCGCGCCGCGAGGTCCTCGACGTCGAAGACGCTGCTGGCGTGGTAGGCCCCGTAGATGTTCGGCACCATCTTCTTCGCGTAGGCCCAGCACATCATCGCGCCGCCGCCGGAGTTCGAGCGGAGGAAGCTCCCGCGGACGTTCCAGAGGCTCTGCACCCAGGCTGTGGCGGCCGTCTGCACGGCGAGCGCCGTGGGGTTGGTGTAGTTGCTCGGGCCGCCGAAGTCCGGGCAGATGCTGACGAAGCCCAGGTCGACGAGCGGATCGGCCGAGTAGAAGTAGGCCTTGTCGAGGGCCCTGAAGCTGCTGCCGCTGGCGTGGTAGAACCAGGCGACCGGCACCGAGGAGCCTGATTTCGGCTTCGCCGAGTGCGGGACGAAGAGGCGGGTGGAGTCGCCGCCGATCTTCACATCGATGATCTCGTAGGGCTTGCTGCCGCTCTTCGAGAACTTGGTGTCGAGGCGCGAGACCTCGCCCGGGAGCCTCGGGATCACGCTGTAGTTCGGCGCGGCGAGCGCCGGGGTCGCTACGAGAGCGGAGGCGGTCGCGGCGGCTCCGACAGCGGAGGCGGCGAGCAGGAGGCGGCGCGAGAGGCCGCGCGGGGTGTCAGTCATATCGAGAATCCTTCGGAGCTTTCGCCATCAGTGTCGAGTCGGCCGACCATTCCGAATTCGACGCACATGAAGTGACGTCCGGCCCCCCAACCCATTCGAGAGTGTACGGGCCGCGGATGACGCGTGGATGTCGTTCTCATCACGTCTGGTCGCTCGGGCGGGGATCAGCGGGAGGAGGGGAAGAGTCGGCGGGAGAGGCTCGAGGACTTCTCGGCCGTCTCGTGCACCACGAAGGGCACGGCGGAATCGGCGGAGACGACCCGCCTCGCCGCGGCGAGTTCGAGCGTCTCGCGGGAGAGGCCCTCGATGTCGACGGTGACCGCGAGGCCGGAGTCGGCCAGGCGCGTGGCGATCTGCACCTGGTGGTCGTCGACGTGCTCGCCGAACGAGGCGCGGCGCGGAACCAGGATCGGCACCCGGCCCTGCTCGATGGCGCTGAGCGCGGTGCCCACTCCCCCGTGCGCGATGACGACGTCGGCCGCCTTCATCGCGGCGTTGAGCTCGTCGTGCGGCACGGAGTGGCGGCCGTCGATCCCGAGCCCGGAGACGTCGTTCGCTCCGGTCTGCCAGAGCACCTCCACGCCCTCGAGCAGCGGCGCGAGCGCGGCGAAGAAGCGGGGGAACGGGTAGCCGTCCTGCGTGCCGACCGAGACCACGGCGCGGCGGATCGGCTGCGGGACGACGTCCTCGACGCGGTAGGTGTCGAAGATCGAGCCGCCGAAGCTCCAGCGGTCGTCGGCCCAGGAGCGGTACTGGGTGTAGGTCGAGACGGCGGGGACCCGGGCGAGGATCCGACCGGTCATCGACGGGCCGAGCACGCGGGCGGCGCTCTCGATGTAGTGCGCGGGGATTCCGCGCGAGGCCGCGAGCGGCAGGAAGGAGAGGGCGGGGCTGGCGCCGGTGCTGAAGACGGCGTCGAAGGACCCGCGGGCCAGCAGGGAGCGGCCGATCATCGCGTTGCGGAGCACCGGCACCACGGCGCGGGGCGGCGGATCGGCGAGGTGGGTCACGCGCCGGTCGGCGAGGAGGGTGCGGCTGAGGGCGCTGTCGACGGTCGCCCAGTGCTGCTCCTCCGGGTCGACTCCGAGGAGCCCCGAGAGGGCGAACATCTCCTTGAGATGCCCGCCGCCGGAGCAGACGAAGAGATACGAAGCCATACGCGCCTTCACTGGTGATGATCGAGATAACAGGCGTGTGGATGATCGATCGTCCGCCGAGAACGACCCCCCGGTCCCTGGTGCAGAAGTCGCCCGATCATAGCAGGGAGGGTCTCCGAGGGGCACTTCTCTGAGAGAACTGTTCACCTCGCCGGAAAGCGATAGGGGCTCATTCGACAGGCGATATCCGCTCACTTCTCCGGAGGGTGGAAAGCGATATCCGCTCGACTCGGGGATGGTCGGGAACGCTCATCGAGCGCTCGATACCGGACTGGCCGATTCCCGTCGATCACCTGCACCGCACGGGCCGCGCGCGTAGCGTCGGACCACCGGCGCAGAGGCCGGTCGACCCAGGAGGAGCGCCATGAGCGACAACGAGCAGAACAGCCCCGTGATGGACGGAGCCGAGGACGCCAGCAACGACGAGAAGCTCGGCGGCCTGATCGACCAGGTCGAGCACGACCACGGAGCCGAGGGCGCCGGCGCGATGGCCGACGCGCTCCGCGACCGCGCCGACGAGACCGACACCGAGATCACCGAGGAGTCGGACGCGTCCGGCCCGGTCGAGGACAGCGGCACCGCCCAGGTCTGAGCGACGGGGCCCGGAGGACGACTCCGGGCCCCGCTCCCTGATCGCTGGGGAGAGCGGTGGGCCCTCCGGATCGCTCGTCAGAGCGGCCCGGCGAGCGCCGCCCGATGTGCACCGGAGCGGCTCGGTGAGCGCCGCCCCACCCCCAAAGCCCTGTTTGACGGTGCGGGAGCCGCCGGTCACCATGGCCGCATGTCCTCTCTCGACGAGCTGCGCGCCACCGCGCATCCGATCCGCCTCCGCCTGCTGTCCCTGGTGACGGGAGCGGCGATGAGCGCCGCGGAGGCCGCCCGCGAGCTGCAGCTGTCGCAGGCGACGGCGAGCTACCACTTCCGCGTGCTGGAGCGCGCCGGGCTCGTGGCCGTCGTCGAGACCGTGCGCCTGCGGGGCGGCGAGGCGAAGAGGTACCGGCACGAGGCCTCCGGAAGGCCCTTCGACGTGACGGCGTCCGTGGACGCAGGGCCGGAGGAGGAGCGGGACCTGCACCTCGAGGCCCTGATCGAGGAGCTCCGGCGGCGCTCGTCGAGCCGGGCGGACGGTCCTCAGCTCTCGACGGACGCGGAGCTCTGGGTCGACCCCGAGGTCTGGCGGCGGGTGGTGCGGCACGTCGGGGAGGCGTCCGCGCTGCTGCACGCGGCGGCCCGGCCGCCGAGGACGCCCGGGACCGCGCCGGTGTCGATGACGACCGCGATGTTCCCGCTCCGCCGGCCGTGACCCGCGACGGGCGCGGGCCGCTGGCGCACGGGCCTCTCGCGCACGGCCCCTTCCGCTGGCTCCTCGCCGCCCGCACGACCGGCGTCCTCGGCAACGCCGTCGCTCCGATCGCCCTGGCCTTCGCCGTGCTGGACCTGACGGGCTCGCCGACGGACCTCGGACTCGTCGTCGCCGCGCGCTCCCTCGCCAACGTCGCCGTCCTGCTGCTCGGCGGCGTCCTCGCCGACCGGATCCCCCGCTCCGTGATCCTCGTCGGCACCTCGCTCGCGGCGGCGGCCACTCAGGCCGCGGTCGCCGTGACGGTGATCACGGGGACGGCGACCGTCCTGGCCCTGGTCGTGCTCAGCGTGCTCAACGGCGCCGTCGCGGCGATGAGCCTGCCCGCCGCGGCCGCCCTCGTCCCCGAGACGGTGCCGGTCGGCGAGCTCCGCCCGGCGAACGCCCTGCTCCGCCTGGGCCTGAACGCCGGGAGCATCGTCGGCGCCTCGGCCGGGGCCGCGCTCGTCGCACTGGTGGGTCCCGGGTGGGGGCTGGCGGTCGACGCCGCGGGCTTCGCCCTGGCCGCGGTCCTCTACTCCCGTGTGCGGCTGCCGCGGACGGTGCGCTCGGGCCCGGGCGCCTCCGTCCTCGCCGACCTCCGCGAGGGGTGGCGGGAGTTCACGAGCCGGCGCTGGGTGTGGATCGTCGTGGCGCAGTTCACCGCCGTCAACGCCGCGTTCGTCGGCGCGACCACGGTCCTCGGCCCGGTCGTCGCCGACCGGTCCTTCGGCCGAGCGGCGTGGGGCCTCGTGATCGCCGCACAGACCGTCGGTCTGGTCGTCGGAGCCGTGATCGCGCTGCGCTGGCGGCCCCGCCGGGCGCTGGGGGCGGGCGTCGCCCTCATGTCGGTGACGGCCGTCCCGGTCGCCGCCCTCGGGATCCTCCCGGCGCTCCCCGCCCTCCTCCTCGCCTTCGCCCTCGGCGGAGTCGCGCTCGAGATCTTCGCCATCGCCTGGGACCAGACGCTGCAGACCCACGTCCCCCGCGAGGCGCTCGCCCGGGTCTACTCCTACGACATGGTCGGCTCCTTCCTCGCCGTGCCGCTCGGGGAGGCGCTCGTGGGCCCGCTCGCCGACCTCGTCGGGCTCGACCGCACCCTGCTCGGCTGCGCCGCGGTCGTCCTCGTCGCCTCGCTCCTCGCGGCCTCCAGCAGGAGCGTCCGCGGGGTGGGCACGGACCGTCCGCGGCCGGAGACGCTCTAGCGCGTCACCGGAGGCGCGGGTGCGCAGGAAGGGGCGCACCACCCGGAGTCCGGGGGGAAGCAGCTCCAGGACGCCGTCCCAGGTGGCGGGGACGTCCGGGAAGCCGTGCACGAGCACGAGCGGAGTGCCGTTCACCGGTCCCTCGTCGAGGTAGTGGACGTCGGTGAAGCGCGTGGACAGGACGCGCGCACCCGTCCCCTCCTGCTCCGGCCCGTCCGAACGGGAGTGCCGCGGCCCGCTCACGGGCGGTAGAGGGAGTCGACGGGGACCTCGCGGCTCGAGCCGTCCCGGGTGGTGATCGTGACCGTGCCGGCGGGCCCGGCGGCGAGACCGTCGGACGAGGGCCACCAGGCGGTCCAGGAGCCGCCCTCGAGGGTCGCGACGACCGGCTCGACGCCGGCCTCGTTCAGCACCACCGATTCCACGTCCGCGGCCGCGAAGCCGACCGCGTAGATCAGAGCGGCCTCCCCCTCTCCGAAGGTTCCGGCCGAGCTGAGCTGGACGGCGTCCGCGGCGAGGGGGCCGACCGGTGCGGCGTCCGCCACCTCCCACATCCCCGCGCCGTTCCCGGCGCTGAGGCAGTAGTAGAGGGAGTCGTCGAAGCGGTAGATCATCGAGGCGGCGTCGCCGCGCGCGTCGAGGTGCGAGACCTCCGCCGGCCCGGCCTCGCCGTTGGGGCTCTGCAGGTTCGTCGCACACCACTGCGTCGCCGACTGCCCGAGCTCGGAGCTCGGCAGGAGGCGCTCGGGGATCGCGGTCCAGGAGGCGAGCACCGCGCGGTTCAGCCCGACGGAGCCGGTGCCGGGGATGAGACCCGGGACCACGACGATCACCGCGGCTGCGGCGGCGGCGGCCAGGAGCACGGTCGCCGCGCCGGCGACGGCCCAGTCGCGGGGGCGGAAGAAACGGGGAGCGGCCGCGTCCTCGCTGACCAGGATCTCGCCGAGGAGCGCGTCCCGACGTGCGGCCTCGGCAGCGGTGAGGGGGGTGCGGGGCTCGGCGTCGTGGGCGCGGAGCAGGTCGAGGAGCTGGTCGGTCATGAGAGGGTCCGTTCTGCCGTGCCGGAGAGGAGGGTGGAGTCGAGGGGGGCGAGCAGCGCCGCCAGCCGCCGCTTCGCGCGGGTGAGCCGCATCGCGTAGGCGGCCCGGGAGCAGCCGAGCACCTGCGCCGCCTCGGCCTGCGGGAGGTCCTCCCACACGTGGAGGGCCAGAGCCTCCTGCTCGGCGAGGGGCAGCCGCTTCCACGCGCTCGCCAGGTCGAGGCGGTCGCCGACCGACGGGTCGGCCTGCTCCTCCGGGGCGAGGGTCCCGATCCGCACGGCCGGCGCCTGCCGGCGGTTCTCGCCGCGGGCGGCGTTGAGGATCGCGTGCCGGGCGGTGCCGAACAGCCAGGGCCGCACGTTCTCCGGCAGGTCCTGCCTGCGACGCCAGGCGGCGAGGAAGGTCTCGCCGTCGATGTCGTCGACCGTCGCGGCGGGAGCGCGGCGGCGGACGAAGCGGAGCAGGTCGTCGTAGTGGGCGCGGTACAGCTCGGAGAAGTCGTCTCGGGAGCGGATGCTCATGGTTCCCCTTTCGCGGAGTCACAGGTACATGTCCGGCTGCGGCGGCGGTGCAACATCCGTGTCGGCGGGAGTCCCGCTGGGGCGGTGGCCGCGGCGTCCTGCGCGGCGCTCCGTGTCCGGGCAGGATCCACCGCGCGGGGGAGGTCCTGCGAGCGGCAGGCGGCGATCCGCATCGACCGCACGCCGGAGAGGAGGGGCCCTCGGCGGGTGGCGGGCTGTCGGAGGGAGCAGCGGACGCGCGGTCATCCCCGAGGCGCACCGGACGCGACTCCCGGACGACGCACCGGACTCCTCCGGCCCGGGACTCTGGCAGAACGCCGCCGAGCCTCTGCTCCCGGCGCCCGTCCCGCCCCAGGAGACCCTCGTGCACCGCGCCCTCGCCCTCGCCGCCGCCTCAGCCCTCGTCGTCGTCGACGTCGTCGCCGCCGACCAGCGCGCCGCTGACGCCCGATGACCGGCTCCGGGAAGCCGGCCGGCGATCAGGCTCCGCTCCGCCTCACGCTCGTGCACGTCGACTTCTGGTCGGCCGTGAAGCTCTCGTTCCTGCTCGGCCTCGCGCTCGCGGTACTCGGCCTCGTCGCCGTCCTGGTCGCCCATCCGCTGCTCGTGCACTCGGAGCTCTTCACCCAGGCCGACACGCTCCTCGGGCAGGTCGTCGGCGATCAGGTCGACCTCGACGCGATCCTCTCGCTGCCGAACGTGCTGGGCTTCGCGCTCGTCGGAGCCGTGCTGAACACCGTCGTCGCCACCGCCCTGGGCGGGGTGGGGGCGCTGCTCTTCGGATCCGCCGCCGCCCTCGCGGGCGGGCTCCCGGTCGACCTCGCCCGGCACTGAGGGGCTCCGCTCCGACTAGGCCGCGAGCCCTCCCTCGGGAACCGGGGACGGACGGTCGTCACCGAGGAGCGGCGCCTGCTCGGGCTCGGCGGCGACGACCATGTCGCGCCCGGACGCGGGGTGAGGAGCTCGCGCGGCCAGAGGCGGTTCACGGCGTGCAGACGGGGATGATCGAAGCGGTATTCCAGCACCGCGTTCGGCTGCACGAGGATCGCGTGCGAGCGCGGCTCCGACTCCTGCAGCGTCCTCCAGGTCAAGCGGAACGGCTGCCCCTGCTCCATCCGCGCGCGCACGGCGATCCGCACGTTCGCGAGCGTCCGGTCCTCGAACTCGATCCGGCGCCGCCAGGCGCCGAAGATCAGCACTCCCACGGGGGCTCTCCTCATCGTGTCGGTCGAGCAGCCCGCAGAACGGCGGGGCGGCGGGCGCGAGGCTCGCAGGGCCGGACCGCCATCGGACGGTCCGGTCGTGGGGACCGGAGTAGAGGTGGGTCCGAGGCTGGTCCCTTCCCGGAGGTGTGCGGACGGAGTGCGCTCCCGCGTCAGTCGGCGAAGATCGCGCCGACCGGCTCGCGCTTCTCGGCCTGGAAGCGGTCCTCGGCGCGGCCGAGAGCCCAGTAGGCCGAGAGCGAGAGCGCCCGGCGCTCCACGCCCCACTCGTCCTGCAGGAGGGCGCGCAGCTGCTTCATCGCGGTGCGCTCGCCGTGCGCGAAGACCTCGAGCACGCCCTCGGGCCTCGGCTCGGCCCGCACGGCCACGACCAGCGCCCGGCCGGCCTCGAGACCGCCGCGGTGCAGCCAGCGCACCTCCACTCCGGCCGGAGCGGGAAGATCGAGCTCGTCGGCGGCCGAGTCGACCTCGATCAGGACCAGGCCGCGCGCGTGCGCGGACATCCCCTCGAGGGCGGAGGCGATCGCCGGCAGAGCGGAGTCGTCGCCGAGCAGCAGGTGCACGACCTCGGGGTCGGCGCTCGGCGACCAGGCGCCGCCGGGCGCGGAGAGGGCGATCCGGTCGCCGGGAGCCGCGGCGAGCGCCCACGGTCCCGCCACCCCTTCGTCGCCGTGCACGACGAAGTCGACGGCGATCGAGCGCCGCTCGAGGTCGACCGAGCGGACGGTGTAGGTGCGGCGCACGGGCAGCTGCTCGGGGGCGACGCTCGCCCGGAGCGCGTCGAGGTCGAAGGGCGGCTGGAGGTCGGAGCCGCGCGGCGGGAGCAGGAGCTTCACGTAGCGGTCGGTCGCGGCGAGGCGCTCGGGGTCGGACTCGGCGAGGAACGCGTCGAGCCCGTCGCCGCCGAGGTGCACGCGGACCAGGTGGCCGGTGAGGCGCTCGGTGCGCAGCACGGTGAGCACGTGCTGGCTGCGGGCACGGCGCGGGCGGTCGGGGGACGGGGCGGCGTCGGTCATCCGTCCAGCATGCCCGGTCGTGCTCGGTGCGGGCCGAGTGCAGGCCGCTCGCGGGCGGGCGGGCGCCGAGGGGTCACGAACGGTCGCTTCGGGAGGGAGGAAGGGACCGTTCGTGACGCATCGGAGCAGGCCGATGCGAGGCCGGGACGTCGCGGCGGTGCCGAGCGCGAGGCGGCGGCGCGGGCGCGCGTACGGACGAACGGTCGTCGAAGGGTCACGAACGGTCGCTTCGGAAGGGAGGAAGGGACCGTTCGTGACGCATCGGAGCAGGCCGCGGCGAGGCCGGGACGTCGCGGCGGCGCCGAGCGCGAGGCGGCGGCGCGGGCGCGCGTGCGGACGAGCGGGCGTCGAGGGGTCACGAACGGTTGCTTCCGACGGGTGGAGGGGACCGTTCTCGACGCATCGGAGCGGGCCGGGGGCACGGCCGGGACATCCTGCGCCCAGCGCGAGGCGGCGGCGCGGGCGCGCGTGCGGACGAACGGGCGCCGAGGGGTCACGGCCGGTCGCTTCGGGAGGACGGAAGGAGCCGTTCGTGCCGCATCGGAGCAGGCCGAGGGCACGGACGGGGCATTGCGGCGGGGATCCGCGCGAGGCGGCGGCGCGGGCGGGCGCTGATCCGTCGCTCACGGCCTGCGGAGGAGCGCAGGACGGGCCGTCCGCGACGGATCGGAGCGGGCCGGGCGCGCCTGGGCGCCGCATGCGGAGCGAGCGCGGGCCTGCCGGAGGGCGCCGGGCGTCGATCCGTCACGAACGGCCCGTGCGTGAGGGCGGAACGGGCCGTCCGCGACGGATCGGAGCGGGCCGGGCGCGACTGGGCGCCGCATGCGGAGCGAGCGCGGGCCTGCCGGAGGGCGCCGGGCGTCGATCCGTCACGAACGGCCCGTGCGGGAGGACGGAACGGGCCGTCAGCGACGGATCGGAGCGGGCGGCCGGAGGCCGGGCCGACGGAGGGGAGCGGACAGCAGCGCACGCGGGCGGGGCGGGCGGCGCCGCGGCCGGTCAGCGACGGCTGGGAGCGGGCGGCCGGAGGCCCCGGCCGACGGAGGGGAGCGGACAGCAGCGCACGTCGGCGGAGCGGGTGGCGCCCCGGCCGACGGCCCGGCGGACGGCCCGGCGGACGGCCGGTGGCGCGAGGTGCGCTCGCGCGGGGCGCGGCGGCGGGGGCGCGCCTACTCTCGCGGGATGACTGCGACGGCTCCGCGACTCCGGCACGACCGACTGGTCGCCCCCGACGTGCTGCGCGGAGTGGCGGTGGCGGCCATGCTCGTCGCGCACGCGATGCCGCTCGTGCCGAGCGCCCGCACGGGGGTCGTCGGGTTCCTGGCGTGGAACGTCAACGATCTCGCGTCGCCGCTGTTCGCGCTGGTGATGGGGATGTCGGCGGCCCTGGTGCTCGCGCGGCCCGGTGCCTCGCCAGGGCGGGTGCTGCTGCGGAACGCGATCCGCAGCGCGGTGCTCGTGGCGCTCGGCGTCTGGCTCGAGACCTGGGGCAGCTGGATCGCGATCGTGCTGCAGTACCTCGGCGTCGTGCTCGTGCTCGGCACGCCGCTGCTGCTCCTCCGCTCCCGGACGATCGCCGCGCTGGCCGCTGTGCTCGCGCTCGCCGCCGGGCCCGTGAACGCCGCGGTCGCCGCCGCCGCATCCGGCTCTCCGCTCGCCCTCTGGCTCTTCAGCGGGCCGAGCTACCGCGCGACCAACCTGCTCCCCTTCTTCCTCCTCGGAGCCCTGCTGCTGCGGCACGGCGCGCAGCGGGACCGGCTGCTGCCGGTGCTCGCGGTCGTCGCGTATCCGGTGCGGCCGCTGGTCGCGCTCCTGCTCGGCGTGGAGTCGCCCTCCGGCAGCCTCCCGGACACCCTGCACGACCTCGGGCTCGTGCTCCTGGCCTACGTCGCGGTGGTGCTGTCGACCACGTCGCGCTCCCCCGCTGTCCAGCGGCTGCTGGTGCCGCTCCGGGCGATCGGCACGCTCGCGCTCTCGGTCTACGTGCTGCAGGTGGCTCTCGTCGCGGCGCTCGCGCGGGCGGGCCTCGGCTACTCCGCCGACACTCCGCTCGCCGCTCTCGCCCTCGTGCTCGGGCTGTGCGCGGCCGCCGTGCTGTGGTGGCGGTTCCTCGGTGCGGGTCCCGTCGAGCGGCTGACGGCGCGGCTCACCGGGCTCGTGCCGCGCTGAGCCGCCCGGCCGCCCGGCTGGGTCCGCGGCGAGGACCTGAGCCCGCTGCGGTCCGCGGCGAGCTCGCCTGAGCTCGCGTCGGTCCGCGGCGACCCCGGCTGAGCCCCCGACACCCGACGGCCCGCGCACGGGCCGCCGGGCGTCCCCTCCCTCAGCGCGCGAGCGCCGACGCCTCCTTCGCGAGGGCCGGCCCGTGCGCCGCGAGCACCAGGTCGCGCACCGCGGTGGCCGGGAGCGACGCGGCTCCGGCCGGCAGCAGGTCCGCGTCCGAGGCCAGCACGAGCGGGGTGTCGGCCGATGAGGACGGCAGCCTCCCGTGCGTGCCGCGCACGAGCGACGCGTCCAGCGGCACCAGGTTCATCGCGTAGCGCAGCCCCAGCGCCTTCTTGGCGAGGTTGCCCGCCGCCTTCGCCTTCACCAGCGGGTCGGCCGGGTCGAAGAAGAGCTCGGCCGGGTCGTAGCCGGGCTTGCGGTGGATGTCGACGCCGCGGGCGAAGTCGGGCGCGCGGTCGTCGTCGAGCCAGTAGTAGTAGGTGAACCACGCCCCCGGCCGGGCGACCACGACGAACTCGCCCGAGCGCTCGTGGTCGAGGCCGTAGCGGGCCTGCGCCTCCCGGTCGAGCACCTCGTCGACGCCGTCGAGCCCCTCGAGGATCGAGCGCACCCGCGGCAGGTCCGCCGCGTCCTGCACGTAGACGTGGGCGACCTGGTGGTCGGCGACGGCGAACGCGCGCGACGTCCACGGGTCCAGCTGCTCGCGGCCGTCCTGCACGTAGACCTCGAGCAGGCCCTCGCGGCGGAGCGCCCGGTTCACGTCGACCGGGGTGTCGGCGTCGGCGATCCCGTACTCGGCGACCACGATCACCGACGCGCCCAGCGCCTCCGCGTCGTCGAGCAGCGGAGCGAGCACCACGTCGAGCTCCGACGCGGCCCGGCGCGCCTCGGGCGAGTCCGGACCGAAGCGCTGGAGGTCGTAGTCGAGGTGCGGCAGGTACGCCGTGGTCAGCTCGGGCGGGCCGGAGCCGTCGCCCGCCAGCACATGCCGGGTCGCGTCGACCATCCACTGGGTCGAGCGGAGCGACGCGGTCGGCCCCCAGTACTGGAACAGCGGGAAGGCGCCGAAGCGCGAGACCAGCTCGTCGTGCAGCGCCGGCGGGCGCACGTACGCGTCCGGCGACTTGCGGCCGTCGGCGTGGTAGATCGGGCGCGGAGTGACGGTGACGTCGGTCGTCGCCCCCATCGCGTACCACCAGCCGATGTTGGCCGCGCGGTACGGCTCCCCGCTCAGCCGGCGCGCGGTCTCCCAGACCTTCTCCCCCGTGACCAGGCGGTTGTGCTGGCGCCACAGGTGCACCTCGCCGAGGTCGCGGAAGTACCAGCCGTTGCCGACGATCCCGTGCTGCGCGGGCATCGAGCCGGTGAGCATGGTCGACTGCACGCTGCAGGTGACCGCGGGCAGGACCGTGTCCAGCGGCAGGCGCCCGCCCGCGCGGGCCAGCCGCGAGAGGCGGGGCATGTCGGCGAGCGCCGTCGAGGTCAGCCCGACCACGTCGAGCAGCAGCACGGGCCTCACAGCGCCGCCGCCTGCGGGAGGAGGGGCGCCAGCAGCGCCTCTCGGGAGGCGGGCGTGAGCAGGTGCGCGGCCGCCCAGGCGAGCTCGGCGCCGATGCCCGTCGAGAGGTCGCTCGGGGCGTCGGCGAGCACCGACCAGGTGTAGGTCTCGACGTCGAGGTGGATCTCGTCGTACGGCCAGGCGGCGTCGACCGCCGAGACCGCCTCCGCCAGGACGGCCGTGGTTGCCGAGAGCGGCGCCTCCGGCCGGTGGTGCAGCGGCACGTGGAAGTGCACGCGCCACGGGCCGGTGCCGGGGAGCGTGTCCAGCGCCTCAGGCAGGTCGTCGACGCGGAGCACTCCGTCGATCCCGTTCTCGCGGGTCTGGTGCAGGTAGCGCTTCTCGACGAACGGGGTGAGCGCGGCGCGGCCCGAGGGGTCCTCCAGGTGGAGCGCGGCCGAGGCCTGCACCTTGACCACGCGCAGGCCCGCGTCGCGGATGCGGCGGACGGCCGAGGCCGGGTCGGCGAAGGAGACGGCGAGGTGGCAGGTGTCGAGGCACACGCCCACGTACGCCGGGTCGACCACTCCGATGCGCGGGTGCAGCCAGTCGACGACGTCGTCCACGGTGTCGAGGATGCAGCCGGGCTCGGGCTCGATCGCCAGGCGGATCGCGTGGCCCGTGGAGCGGCGCAGGTCGCGCAGCTCCTCGACGAGCCGGGCGAGGTTCCGGCAGGCGGCCTCGTCCTGCTCCCGCCCCCAGCCCTCGCGCCAGCCCAGCGGCAGCGTCGAGATGCTGCCGTCGGCGCCGGCGGGCAGCAGGTCGGCCAGGATCCGCGCGCAGTCGATCGTGTACTGCAGGCGCTCCGGCGTGGTCCAGTCGGGGCGGTAGACGTCGAGCTTCACGACCTCGGCGTGGAACGCGGCGTACGGGAACGCGTTGAGCGTGCGCACCTCCAGGCCGTTGCGCTGCAGGGCCGCGCGGAGGACGGCGCGGTCCTCGGCGCTGGCGACCAGGCGGGCCGCGAGGTCACGCGGGATCCACAGGCCGACTCCGACCAGGGCGAGCCCGGCGGCCACGCGCGCGGGTCCGGCGTAGACGTCGAGCTGGCGGACGACTCCGGCCAGGTCCTCGGCGGGATGGACGTTGGTGCAGTAGGAGAGGTGCATCACACGACCTCCGCCACGCGCGGCGCGCCCCGGAGCACGGAGTTGCCCTCGAAGGTGCGGCCGGCCGACTCCTGCACGTCGAAGCCCGCGACGGGCGAGAGGTCCAGGCGTCCGCTCTGCCCGTAGAACTCGACCGGGTTCTGCCAGAGCAGCCGGTCCACGTCGCCCGCGCTGAAGCCGGCGACGAGGAGGAGGCGGCCGGTCTTCGCGGTCGTGAGCGGGTCGGAGCGGCCCCAGTCGGCTGCGGAGTTGACCAGCACGCGGTCCAGCCCGATCCGCTCGACCAGCGTCACCAGGCGGGTCTCGTCCATCTTCGTGTCGGGGTAGATGGAGAAGCCCATCCAGCAGCCGGAGTCGCGGACCGCGTCGACGGTGACCTCGTTGAGGTGGTCGACGAGGACCCGCCCGGGCTCGAGCCCCGAGTCGGCGACGACCTCGAGGGTGCGGCGGGTGCCCGACTCCTTGTCGCGGTGCGGCGTGTGCACCATCGCGGGGAGGCCGTGCTCGCCGGCGAGCTCGAGCTGCTGGCGGAAGACCTGGTCCTCCTCGGGGGTGAGCGAGTCGTAGCCGGTCTCGCCGACCGCGACGACGCCGTCCTTGGCGAGGTAGCGGTCGAGCTCGGGCAGGACCGCCCGGCAGCGCGGGTCGTTCGCCTCCTTCGGGTTGAGCCCGATGGTGCAGTGGTGGCGGATGCCGAACTGCGCGGCGCGGAAGCGCTCCCAGCCGATCAGGGCGTCGAAGTAGTCCGTGAACGAGCCGACGTTCGTGCGCGGCTGTCCGAGCCAGAAGGAGGGTTCGACGACCGCGCGGACGCCGGCGTCGAACATCGCCTGGTAGTCGTCGGTGGTGCGGGAGGTCATGTGGATGTGCGGGTCGAAGATGCGCATCGTCGCGCCTTTCTCATCGGTGGTGGTGCCCCGCGGTCGGGGCGGCGTTCGGGGGCGGTCAGCTCGGCAGGAGCACCGCCAGATCGTCCGGGAGCGGGCGCCCGGCCGCGCGGCGCTCGTCGGCGAAGCGGCCGGCCATCGCGCGCAGCTCGGCGTCGCTGCGCTCCTCCAGCCCGGCGACCGCCGCGAGCGGGACGCCGAGGAAGACGAGCTTGAGCACCCCGTGCCGCCAGGCGTGCGGGTCGAGGTGGCGGCGGGCGAAGGAGCCCATCGCCGCGGCGACGAGCCGGGTGTCGTTGGCGCGCAGGGCGTCGGCGGTTAGCTCGAGGCCGGCGAGGGTCGTCGCCGGTCCCGGGTCGCCGAGGGCGTTCAGTCCGGCCAGCACTCCGCGGCGCTCGGCGCCGTCCCCGCCGCGGTAGAGGCGGAGGAGGAGAGCGGCCAGGTCGTCGTCGCCGAGCGCCTGCGCCGCGGCCTGCACCAGGGCGGCGCGGGCCGCGTCGTCGTGCGTGCCGTGGACGAGGCCGTGCGGGTCCTCGGCGGGCCGGAGCGGCTCGCGTCCGGCCTCGCGGCCCGCGGCGGGGAAGAAGCGCTCGATCCGCGACGGGCGCTCGAGGACGGCGGAGCGGGCGGCCGCGGTCCACGGGTGCTCGGCGTGCGAGGAGGCGCCGCCGAGCGCCTCCTCCATCGCCGCGAGGCTCGCCACGGCCAGGCGGGGCGCGTCGTGCGAGTGCCGGGGCAGCTCGACGGCGGCGATCCCGCGGTAGCCGATCTCGGCGAGGGTCGCGAAGGCGGCCGCGAGGTCGAGCGATCCGGTGCCGAGCTCGAGGTGCTCGTGCCGCTCCGGGAGCATGTCGTCGACCTGCACGTTCAGCAGCAGGTCCCCGGCGCTGCGGAGGGCTCCGACCACGCCGTCCGGCTCCACCACGACGCAGTGGCCGAGGTCGACCGTCAGCCCGACCGACTCCGGGTCGCCGAGCTCGCGGCGCAGCAGCAGCGCGTCGGCCACCGTCTCCACCAGCATCCCCGGCTCGGGCTCGACGGCCAGCCGCACGCCGTGGCGCTCGGCCGTCGCGACGACGCCGCGCATCCGCTCGACGAGCAGCCGCCAGGCCGCGGCCGCATCCGCGCCCGCCGGCACGACCCCCGACCAGAGGGAGACGGCGTCGGCGCCCAGCAGCGCGGCGATCTCGATCGCGCGCTCGAGGAAGCGGACCCGGGGGCCGGCCTCCTCGTCGACCAGCGTGGGGCGGTGCTTCCCGAACGGGTCGAGCAGGTACCGCGCGCCCGTCTCGACGACCACGCGCAGGCCCAGCTCGTCGAGACGCGACCGGAGCGCCAGCGTCCGCTCGCGCCAGTCGGCCGCGAAGGGATCGAGGTGCGGGTGCCCGAGGGTGAGCGCGACGGCGCGGTACCCCGCGGCGTGGATCACCGTGAGCGCGTCGTCGAGGGTGTGGTCGGCGAAGCCGTTGGTGCCGTAGCCGAGGACGGGTCCGGTGGCGCTCATGTGATGTCCGCCGTCCGCGGGCGGCGGAGCAGGAGGGAGCCGAGCGCGTCGAGCGCGAGCAGCGCCGCCCCCAGCTCGGGACGCTTCAGACCGGCGAGCGCGGCCTGCAGCGGGATCATGCCGGTGATGCCCGCGCGGGTGGCCGTCCGCGCGGCCGCGGCCGTCGGCGTCCGCACGGCCTGCAGCTGCGCGGTGAGCACGAGCAGGAGCCAGCGCCCGAGGCCCGCGGCGACGACCGCGGCGGGGGCGGCCCGGCGCTCGGCCAGAGCGCCGGCCGCGGTGGACAGCGCGATCGCCGCGGTGCCGGCCGAGACCGCTCCCGCCGCGACCGGGGTGGTGCCGTGCACCTCGCCGCGCGAGAGCACGGTGACGCCGAGCGTGTGCGCGGCCACGGCGGCGGAGGCGGGGGCCGCCGCGCGCACGCCGTCGACGCCCGCGCCGAGCAGCACGTCGAGACCGCGGCAGGCCGCCATCACGACCGGGCCCAGCGGAGTCGGCTTCGCGAGCAGGTCGTACGACCAGATCCCGGCCGCGAGCGGCAGCGAGAGCGCGAGCGAGCGCCGCCCGTCCACGACGGCCGCCACGACGATCCCCGCCGCGGTCAGCGCGGCCGCCGTGCCCAGCGCCGCCGAGCGCCGGATGCGCCCCGAGGGGATCGGCCGCTCGGGCCGCTCCCGGGCGTCGAGCTCGGCGTCCGCGTAGTCGTTGAGCGCCATGCCCGCCGAGTAGAGCAGCGCGGAGGACAGCGGGAGCGCGACCGTGCGCGCTCCCACTCCGCGGCCCGCCCACGCTCCGCCCGCGACGGTGTCGCCGATCACGGTGAGCGCGGCCTTCGCGCGGACGAGCTCGAGGTAGTCGCGCAGCTCAGCCATCGCTCCGCGTCCCGCTCGTCACCGGGGTGCGGCGCTCGGCGACGAGCGCGCCGGTGCGGGCGGACCAGGCCACCAGCTCCGCCGTCTGCTCGGCGAAGCCGTGCACGTCGCTGCCCCACGGGTCCTTGAAGAAGAAGCCGAGCTCGCCGACCGGGCCCGAGACGCCGGCCTCGTCCGCGAGCGCCAGCAGGCGGGCGAGGTCGAGGATCAGCGGCGCCGCGAGGGCCGAGTCGTATGCCGACCAGATCGTCTGCACCGTGATCCGCGAGCCGAGGAAGCCCTCCGCGTGCACGTGGTCCCAGGCGGTCTTGACGTCGCCGAGGTCCGGGACGTTGTCGATGTGGAGCGGAGTGACGACGTCGTCGCCGAGGAGGGAGCGGAGTCCGCGGTTCTTCGAGACGAGCTTCGAGCGCACCGCCTCCGGGTCGGCGAGGGTCTGCCCGTCGCCGCCGCCGAGGAGGTTCGCGCCCGCCCACGAGAGCACGCGCATCCCGCGCGCCGTGAACATCGGCGCGAGCACGCTGCGGAGCAGGGTCTCCCCCGTCTTGCCGTCCTGGCCGGCGATCGGGATCCCGGCCTCGGCGGCCCACTCCTCCAGGGCCGGCAGAGCCAGCGCGGTCGAGGGAGTGAAGCAGGCGTAGGCCGCGCCCGCGACGACGGCCGAGAGGGCGGCGATCGAGCTCGGCGGCAGGAGGCGCTCGCCCGGATGCGCCAGGGCGGCGCGCAGAGCGGCGAGGTCGTGGAACTCGGGACGGTCGGCCGGCAGCACCTCGGTCGAGGCGACGTCGATCACGACGACCCGGGCGAGGCCGTGGCGCTCGCGGAAGGCGACGATGTCGGCGGCCCGGCGGTCGATCTCCTCCTGCTGCGACGCGGCGTCGGCGGGGGCGAGGCGGATCTCGGCGTCGGTCGCGTCGATCCGGTCGGCCACCTCGGCGACGACCGAGGTCGGGAACATGCCACCGGCCGCGAGGCCCGTGGCCTTCTCGAGCAGCGGGGTCGGCGAGACGTCGTGGCCGCCGATGACGATGTCGGCGAACCCGGCGAGCGGGACGTCCTCGAAGGCGGGGGTCGCGGTGGCGCAGCCCGAGCTGGGCGCGGCTCCGGCGGCGATGGCGTGCAGGCCCACGGCGGCCGTGGTGGCGACGCTGCCCCGGGCCCCGATCAGCCAGAGGCCGATGCGCCCGCTCGATCGGGGGGCGCCTGTGGTGGTGGTGTCGGACGAGGTCATCGTTCTCTCCTGTCTGGAAGGGCTGGCTGAGCGGCGATCGTCGGGGCGCACCCGGGCGATCGGAGTGGGGAGGGGCCTCGGCCGGGCGCGCGTCGCGCCTCCGGCCGGCCGTGTTGCGCAGGACCCGCACGCAGGGCCCGCCGAGATTGCGCGACCGTGCGTCGACTGGTTTCCTCAGGTGTGCTGTCCCCCGAACCCGTCCTCCGGGCCGAGAGAAGGAGCTGAGCGTGGCCGAGCGCGCCGGTACCGCGACCGGCGACATGCTGAGGCTGTTCGCCGACGGTCGACCGCGCACCCGCGCCGAGCTGGTCGAGGAGACGGGCCTCGCGCGGACCGCGGTGATGACGCGCCTGGAGCAGTTCTTCGAGCTCGGACTGATCGCGCACCTCGACCGCGCTCCGTCGACCGGGGGCCGCCCGTCCGCGCGCCTCGTCTTCGACCCGGCCGTCCGCTCGCTCCTGGCCATCGACCTGGGCGCGGCGCACTCGACCATCGCGCTGACCGACTTCGACGGCCGCATCATCGCCGAGCGCCGCGAGGAGCTCGACATCGCGCAGGGCCCCGTGGCGGTGCTCGGGCACGCGCTCGACGTCTGCGACGGGATCCTCGCCGCGGCCGGCGTCGACCGCTCCGCCCTCGCGGGAATCGGGGTCGGCGTGCCCGGCCCGGTGGAGCACGCGAGCGGCCGCCCGGTGCGCCCGCCGATCATGCCCGGCTGGGACGGCTTCGACATCCCCGCCTTCGTGCGCCGGCGCTACGACACCACGGTGCTCGTCGACAACGACGTGAACCTGCTGGCGCTCGGCGAGCGGGCCTCGCGGTTCCCGCACGCCCTCGATCTGATGTTCGTGAAGGTCGGCACCGGCATCGGCGCGGGCATCGTCTCGTCCGGGCTGCTCCAGCGCGGAGCCCTCGGCTCCGCGGGTGATCTCGGCCACGTCCAGGTGCCGCGCACGGCCCCGGCCGCGGCGGGCGGTCAGGAGGGGGACCTCGAGGCGGTCGCGGGCGGCTCCGCTCTGGCCGCCGGGCTCGCCCGGGCGGGCCGCGACGTGCAGTCGGTGCGCGAGCTGATCGACCTGCTGAAGGCGCGCGATCCCGAGGCCGTCGAGGCGGCGCGGATCGCGGGCCTCCAGCTCGGCGAGGTGCTGGCCACCTGCGTGAGCCTGCTGAACCCCTCCGTCATCGTGCTGGGCGGCGCGGTCGCCCTCGCCAGCCCGGAGATCCTGACGGCCGTGCGCTCGGTGATCGACGAGCGCTCCCTCCCCCTCGCGACGCAGCGGCTCGACGTGGTGACCGCCGAGCTGGGCGGCAGCGGGGGCGTGCGCGGTGCCGCGCTGATGCTGCGCGGGCACCTGCTCAGCCCCGCCGTGGTGGACGGCTTCCTCGAGCAGCTGCGCGCCGAGGGGCGGGCGGTCCGCTAGAGCGGCGGCCGCGCGCCCGGAGACGGCGGGCCGCGCCGGCGCGATCCCCCGCGGACCGCGTCGGCCGCACCCGGTCAGGAGCGGACCTCCGCGCGGTCGGCGTCCTCCGGCTGGGCGCCGAGAGCGGCGGCGACGGCGGCGTCGATGCGCGCCTGCTCCCCCGCGGCCCGGCGGCGGCGGCGGACGACGGTCAGCACGATGAGCCCGATGAGCAGGGCGAGGAGGAGCACGGCGCTCCACGGCACGGCCGCGGCCGAGGTCTCGGCGGTGGCGACCGGCACGTCGGGGACGACGACGGCGGAGTCGGCCTGCGCGGCCTGGTCGGCGGTGACGACGGTGCCCGAGAGCGCGGCGCGGGCGGTCGCGACGAAGAGCGGCCAGACTCCGGCGACGGTCACGGTGCGCGAGACGGAGGTTCCGGGGAGGAGCTCGGGCAGCGGCTCCGGGTCGGTCGCGGACACCGGCGCGAGGCCGAAGAGGCCGGCGACGCTGATCTCGGCGCCCGGCGCGATACGGGTGTTGCCCGCGTTGGTCACGGTGTAGTCGACGGTCGCGGAGCCGGGGGCGAAGGGGTTCCAGCCGCCCTGGTACGAGACGGCGAGGCCGTCGATCGACAGGCGCGGGGCGAGCTCGCCGCCGACGCGGAGGTACATGCGCGAGCCCAGGCGCCGGTCGACCGAGACTCCGGTCTCGCCCTGCACCAGGATCGAGGAGACGACGCCCGCGGCGTAGTCGCCCGGGGTCACGTCGTCGGGGACGACGACCTCGAACGGGACCTGCACGCTCTCGCCGGCGGGCACGGTGACCTCGGGCTCGGGGAACGCGATCCAGCTGCCCAGCTGCGTCGAGGGCTCCGCGGCGGGGAGCAGGTCGAGCTGGCCGGCCTCAGTGATGAAGCCGTCGGAGCCGTAGACGCGGAACGTCTGCTCCTCGTCGTCGTAGTTGGAGACGATCAGGGCGTCGCTGAGGCGTCCGCCGGGATCGAGGGCGTACGCGTAGTTCGGCCGCTCGCTGCCCTGCTCGGTGTCGGCGGGGCGCACCCCCCAGGTGACCGGCGTGGAGGCGGGGTCCGCCTCCTGGGCACCCGCCTGAGCCGAGAGGCCGCCGGCTGCGAGGAGCGTCATCAGCAGCAGGGCGGCGGTGGTGCGGGAGGTGCGTGGCATGAGCGACATCGATCAGGCTTCCGTTGCAAGGGGGGGATGCCTCCCCGCGGGACGCCGCTCCGGTACGCGGCACGCCGAGCGGGGCGGACCGGAGTGGCGTCTCGCGGGGAGACGGGGGGAGGGTGGGGCGGCCCGGAGGCCGCCCCACCGGTGCTAGCCGAGCGCGGTGAGCGTCAGCGTCGCGGTGTAGGTGCCGGTTCCGACCGAGAGCGGGAGCTTCAGGTCGAGGTCGGCGCCCAGGACCGAGGATCCGGTCGGGTGCTGCGCCGCGGCGGAGCCGAGGACGCGGGGCGTGGCGAGGCCGTTGCCCGAGTCGAACCCGGAGGGGACGGCTGCGCCGGCGACGGCACCGCCCGTGTTCTCCAGGACCTCGGGGGTCCAGCCGAGGTGCTTGCCCGAGAACGTCTTCTCGCCGGAGCGGAAGTCGCTCAGCTGGCCGGTGACCGACCAGGCCGGGCCGTTGAGGCGGGTGTCGGTCACGCGGACCGGCACGAGCTCACCGGAGGCGGCGAAGTGGTCGCCCTGCTCCTCGGCGACGCCGAGGTTCACCAGGTTGCTGGTGCCCTCGAGCGTCCAGGTCAGCTCGCCCTTGTTGGCCTCGGGGACGATGACGGCCACGGCCTGGTCGCCGGCCGCCGCAGCGCCCGCCGCCGTTCCCGTGAAGGTGCCGTCGACTCCGGCGGCGGTGTTGCCCGCACCGAAGTTGACCGCCGGCGCGTTGTCGGCGAGCGCGATGCGCCCGCCGACCGTCGAGCCCGCGAGCTGGACGTTGCCGGAGTTGCCCGAGAGCGTGAGGTTCCCGCCCACCGTGTTGCCGAGGGCCGAGGCCGAGCCGTCCTCGTTCGCGCCCAGGAGGACGCCGCGCGAGGAGCCGGTGACGGCGAGCGAGCCGCCGACGATGGCGCCCTGCACGTTCACGCCGAAGTCGCTGCCGGCGAAGGTGGCGTCGCCGCCGACGCTGGTGCGGTCGACGTCGACGTAGTTCGCCGCGTCGGTGCTGACCGAGCCGTCGACCGAGAGGTCGCTGAACTCGACGTCGATCCCGCCGGCCTCGACCATGCCGCCGACCGTGAGGTCGCGCAGGTAGAGGAAGCCGTTGCGGCTGCCGTCCGAGAACGACACGACGTCTCCGCCGACGCTGGTGCCGTCGATCGAGATGCCGTACGCATCGGTGCCGATCACGTCGCCGCCGATGGTCGCCGAGGTGGCGTCCAGCCAGGCGTCGTCGCCGACGATGACGTTGCCGGTGACGGTCACGTTGCCGAGCACGCAGGTCTGGCCCGCGCCGACGTTGAGGTCTCCGGTGATCGTCTGGTTCCCGAGCTCGGTGGCGCAGTCCGTCGTCGCCGCGAAGGCGGACGGTGCGGCGACCATCGCGAGGGAGGCGGCCGCGAGGACCGCCGTGGGCGTCTTCCACTTCATGGGGGTTCTCCTCGGTGCGCTCGTGCGCGTCGTGCTGGTGGTGGTGCTGTCGGTGCGGCGCGCGCGGCGCGAGGTGCGCTCAGCCACGGAGCGCAGCGATCGCGGAGTAGCTGCGGGAAGCGGCCTCGAGGGAGTTCCCCGTGCTCGGCGGCGTCGTCAGCGTGGGAGCCGTGTCCTGCTCCCAGACGCCGAAGCGCTGGCCGCGGTCGCGCAGCTCCGAGAGGAACGCCTGGTAGGGCAGGTTGCCCGCACCGAACTCGACGATGTCGTAGCCGTTGGTGTTGGCGTTGTTCGTCTTGCCGTCCTTGAGGTGCAGGATCGGGTAGCGGCGCGGGTTGCGCTTGATGTAGTCGAGCGGCTCGAAGCCCGGGTAGAGCTTCTTGCCGACGTACGCCCAGTAGACGTCCATCTCGAGGTACACGTGACGCGGGTCGGTGTTGTCGTAGAAGAGGTCGTACAGGCGGGTCTTGGGGTCGTCCGTGGCGAACCCGAACTCACCGGCGTGGTTGTGCTGGTAGAGCTTCATGCCCGCGGCCGAGACCTGCTGGCCCCACTTGTTCCACTCCTCCGCGGCGGCGAGGTAGCCCGCCTTGGTGTTGACGTTGGTCGGCGCGTTGCCGGTGCCGAGGTGCGGCGTGCCGAGGATCTGCGCGATCTCGATCTGCTTGCCCAGCTCCGAGCGGAGGAGGTTGGTGCCGACGTGCGAGCCGACGGCGCGGAGGCCGTTGTCGTCGAGCAGCTGGCGGATCTGCTGCGGGGTGATCGCTCCGACGTTGCCCTGGGTGTACCCGGCGAACTCGATCTCGCTGTAGCCGATGCGGCCGAGCTCCTCGAAGACGGCCCGGAAGCCGAGCGACGAGACCTTGTCGCGGACGCTGAAGAGCTGGATGCCGATGCGGTTGATCGGGACCAGGCGCGTGGATCCGGACGAGGGCGCGGGGGCGGCCGTGGCGGGTGCCGCGAGGGCTCCCGCTCCGACGCCGACCGCGACGGTCGATGCGGCCAGGGCCGTCATCAGCGAGCGCCGGCTCATCGGCTTGGCCGTGATGGATGCGTGGTGGTGGTGCATCATTTCTCCTTCGAAATGGCAGATGGTGCAGGGGGTGGGGGGCCGGCCGGCCCGGTCGAGCCGGCCGGCCCCTGCGCGGGGGCTACTGCTGGACGGTGAGGTTCAGCAGCGCCGACGCGGCGTTGGTGTCCGCCGTGGCGGTGTGGGTGACGGTCAGCTTGTAGCTGCCCGCCGCGAGCTTCGGGAGCGTCACCACGACGTGCCCGTTCTCGTCGAGGGTCCCGGTGAGCATCGCGACGGTGGAGAGGTTCCTCTTCACCATCACGCTCACCTGACCGGTGCCGGCGACACCCGTCGAGGACTTCGCGTCGACCGTGACCTGCGCGCTGGCGCCCGGCTTGACCGGGTTGGGCGAGACGGTCGCGGTGAGCTCCGAGGCGGCCTTCGAGACGATCAGGCGGGCGGTGCCCTCCGAGGCCTTGAAGGTGGCGTCCGAGCCGTACGCCGCACGGAGGGTGTGGGTGCCGGCGCCGAGGGTCTTCGGCAGGGCGAAGGTCGCCTTGCCGTCCTTCAGCGTCGCGCGGCCCAGCTCGGTGGCGCCCTCGTAGAGGACGACCTCTCCGCCGGGGTTCCCACCCTGACCGGTGACCGTGACGGTCGCCTCGCCGGGTGCCCCGAAGGTCACGCGGGGAGCCGAGAGCGCCACGGTGGTGGTCGACGCGGCGGTCGGGGCGTTCGCCGCGGCCAGGTCGATCGTGAACTTCACCGTGCCGACCGCCGAGACGTTGCCGCCGGTGTCGGTGGCGCGGTACTGGATCGTCCGGGCGCCGTTCGTGGTGAACGGGACCGTGTACGCGCCGTTGACGGCGCGGACCGTGGTCCACGTCGTGCCGTTGTCGGCGGAGTACTGGACGGTGGAGATCGCTCCGTTGTCCGTGGCGGTGAGGCCGAGGGTCACGGGCTTGTTGTAGACGCCGCCGACGCCCGCGGGCGCTGCCGGGTCGAGGGTCGCCGCGACGGTCGGAGCCGTCTTGTCACCGGCGCCGGCACCCTGGAAGGTGAGGGAGTCGAGCGACAGGCCGCTGGGCGAGGTCACGTAGAGCGAGCCGGTGCCGCGGGGGACGTTGGTGCCGAAGGGGACGAGGACGTCCTTCCAGCCGGCTCCCGCGGGGATGGTCGCCGTTCCGAAGGGCGCTGCGTCGGCAGCGTTCCAGCGGAGGTCGACGGTGCCCTCACCGGTGGCGCGGACCACGACGCCGGTCAGGTTGGCGAAGTTCACCGGGTCCCAGCGCAGGAAGGATCCCGCACCGAGTCCGCTGACGGCGTTGCCGCCGCTGGCGGTGGTGTCCGCGTAGGGCAGGACGCCCTCACGGGCGGCGTGCTCCGCCTCCTGCGTCTTCGGGTTCAGCCGCAGCGTCGCCTCGGCCGCAGCCGGGGGCAGGCCGTTGAAGCCGCCGTCCGTGTAGGTCACGACGACGGTGCCGTACAGCAGCGCGCCGGGGCCGTGCTCGGGCGAGTCCTTGGACGTCGGGAACGCTCCCTTGGCACCGGTGCCGGTGACCTCGGGGTGGGCGTGCTCGTCGTGGCCGAGGCCGTAGGTCCAGCCCACGCGGCTGCTGACGATCTGGTCGCCGTCCTCAGCGTCCTTGCCGGTCACCTGGTAGGGGATCGCGTCGCCCCAGCTGAAGAACGAGCCGTTGCCGGGCGTCTGGATCTGGATCTGCGGCGCCTGGTTGCCCACCGAGATGACCCGCGAGGTCAGGCTGAACTTGCCCTTGGCGTCGGTGACGCGCAGACGGGCCGTGAACTGTCCGAGCTCGGTGTAGGTCTTCTTGACGGTCACTCCGGTGGCGTCGAAGGTGCCGTCGCCGTCGAAGTCCCAGTCGTAGGTGAGCGCGTCGCCCTCGGGGTCGGTCGATCCCTTGGCGTCGAACGTGACCTCGAGCGGGGTCTGCGAGGCGGACAGGGGGGTCGCGGTGAAGCGGGCCTGCGGCGCCTTGTTGCCCTCGGCGTAGTCGATCCGGTACAGGCCCGCGTCGGGGTTGGCGCGGAAGAATCCGTCGCCGTACTCGATCACGTACATCGACCCGTCGGGGCCGAACTCCATGTCCATCGGGTTGTCGTGGATCGGCTGCGCGGCCTGGCTGAGCGCCGCGTTGGGGAGGAAGTCCTCGATGTGCGTGACCGCGCGGTCCTCATCGAGCGTGAACGCCGCGATGTAGTCCTGCGAGAACTCGCCGAAGAAGGTCTTCTTGTCCCAGTACTCCGGGAACTTCGACGTCGAGGTGTTGTCCGCGTCGAAGTGGTACACCGGTCCGCCCATGGGGCCCTGGCCGGTGCTGGTCCCGAAGTTGACGAGCTCGTCGAACGGCTGGTCGCCGGGGTTGTCGCCGTAGTAGACGGTCGCCGCCTTGGCGTCCGGGATGTCGACGAGGCCGGTGTTCCAGCGCGAGTTGTTCTTCAGGTTCTCCGGGTCGAAGAAGCCGCGGGGCGTCGACGTCTCGAAGTTCCACTCGTTGTACGGCGCGTTCGGTCCGTGGACGTAGGGCCAGCCGGAGTTGTGCGGCTCGTCCAGTCCGGTCGCGTTCCACTCGACGAGGCCCATCGGGCCGCGGACGCCGTCGGCCGCAGCGGCCTTCGTGGCGTCGGGGCCGTAGTCGCCCCAGGAGAGGGTGTTCGTCTCGGCGTCGACGTCGATCTTGAACGGGTTGCGGACGCCCATCACGAAGATCTCGGGGCGGGTCTTCTCGGTTCCCACCGGGAAGAGGTTGCCGTCGGGGATCGTGTACGAGCCGTCCTCCTGCACGGTGATCCGGAGGATCTTGCCGCGGAGGTCGTTCGTGTTGCCGGCGCCGCGACGCGAGTCGAAGCCCGGGTTCATGCGGGGCGCGTCGTTGTTCGGCGCGAAGCCCGCGGCACCCGGAGCGCTCGCCGGCGTGTTGTCGCCGGTGGAGAGGTACAGGTTGCCGTCGGCGTCCCAGTCGAAGTCGGCACCCACGTGGCAGCACTGCCCGCGTTGGGTCTCGATGTCGATGATCTTCTGCTCGCTCGCGAGATCGAGGCCCGAGCCGGTCCACTTGAACCGGGAGAGGCGGTTGATGCCCTTCCACTGGTCCCAGTAGCTGTCGGTCGCGCCCTCGGGCAGCATGTTCGGAGCCGCGCCGGTCGGGGTGTTCCCGGGGGGCGCGTAGACGAGGTAGACCCACTTGTTCTCGGCGAAGTCGGGGTCGATGCCGACGGACTGCAGTCCGTCCTCCGAGTTCTGGTACACGGGGATCGTGTTGACGACACGGGTGGTGCCGGTCTTGGGGTCGGTGTGGCGGATCTCGCCGTTCCGAGCGGTGTGGAGGACCGACTTGTCCGGGAGGACGGCCAGGTCGAGGGGCTCGCCGACGTTCTTCGTCAGCAGGACCTTCTCGTAGTTGCTCCAGTCGAGAGCGGATGCTCCGCCCTCGGAACCGTGGTCCACTCCGTCGTGGGCCGAGGCGGGCAGGCCGAGGGCGGTGAGTCCGGAGACCGTCACCATCCCGGCGATGCCGAGTGCGAGAAGACGCCTGATGCTTCTTCTCGAGGATCGCTTACCATTCATGCGTGATGTGATTCCTTCAATGAGGTGTTCATCGCAGAGGCCGGGTCCGTCGCTGTCCGCACGACTGAGCGGATCCGGTCTCCTCCTGTCCGGCCCTGGGGCCGGTGTCTTGCACTCCTCCTCCTCTCGCGGATGCCGGTGGCGCTGCGCTGCGGGTCGTCAGTGATCCCGGGGCGGCGCCGAGGTGGGGGTCGGCGCGGGATGGTTCCCGCGCCGACCCGGGCTGGTGGGGCCGATCAGGACTCGAAGGCCGAGGGCAGGTACTCGGAGACGTTGTCCTTGGTGACGACCGGCGCGAAGAGCTGGATCTGGCGGGGGACGCCGAGCGAGCTGGTGTCGGCCATCGACTTGTTCTGCTCGACGAGGCGGGCGAGCTTGATGCCGTCCGCGGCCTGGGTCGAGGGGTAGACGACCGTGGCCTTGACGACGGAGTCGTCGGCCTCGATCGCACGCATCACGTTGGCCGATCCGGCGCCGCCGACGAAGAGGAACTCGTCGCGTCCGGCGGTGTCGATCGCCGCGAGGACGCCGACGCCCTGGTCGTCGTCGTGGTTCCAGATGGCGTCGATCTTCGGCGCGGCCTGGAGGAGGTTGGCCGCGGCCTGCTCTCCGCCCTGGACGGTGAAGTCGGCGGCGACGCGGTTGTCCACGTCGAGTCCGCAGCCCTCGAGCGCGTCCGAGAAGCCCTGGCTGCGCTCCTGAGTCAGCGGGAGGGAGTCGATGCCGGCGATCTCGGCGACGACGGCGTCGGGGTTGTCGCCGAGCTCCTCGCAGATGTAGGTGCCGGCGCTGACGCCCATGCCGTAGTTGTCGCCGAGGATGGTCGATCGGGCGGCGAAGGGGCTGGAGAACTCGCGGTCCACGTTGATGACGGTGATGCCCGCCTCCATCGCCTGGGTGGCGACCTGCGTGAGCGCCGCTCCGTCGATCGGCAGGAGCACGATCGCGTCGACGCCGTCGTTGATGAAGGTCTCGACCTGGCTGATCTGGAGGTTGACGTCGTTGGTCCCCTCCGCGGTGCGGAGCTCCACGTCGTCGTACTTCTCGGCCTCGGCGATGGCGGCGCGGCTGACCGCGCCCATCCAGCCGTGGTCGGCGGCGGGAGCGGTGAAGCCGATGACGACGTTGTCGCCGGAGGCGTCGTTGTCCGAGGCGGCCACGGCGGCGGCGGTCCCGCCGGAGGCGGCGTTGCCGGTCTCGACCGGGGCGTTCGAGATGCAGCCGGTGAGCATCAGCGCGACGGCGCCGAAGGCGACGCCGGCCGAGCCGAGTCGGGCGGTGCGGGAGAGGCGGCTGCGGGTGAAGGGGCGTGCGGGCATGGAAGTGATCTCCTTCGATCGATCCGAGGGGTCCGAGGGCACACGTGTCCTGCGGAGAGGTGACCTGAGTGGTCGGGTGGGTTGCTGTGTGTGGAGGAGCGGGGCCGGAGCCCCGGGGTCAGGACTTCCTGCCGCGGGCGGCGAACCGCTGCTGCAGCAGGACGGCGGCGACGATGATCGCGCCCTTCGCGACGGCCTGAGTCGAGGTCGACATGTTGTTCTGCGTGAACACGTTGGTCAGGGTCGTGAAGATGAGGACGCCGAACACGGTGCCGACGATGGTGCCGCGGCCGCCGGCCAGCAGCGTGCCTCCGACGACGACCGCCGCGATGGCGTCGAGCTCGTAGAGGAGGCCGTTGGTCGAGCTGCCGGCGGTGGTGCGGGCGAGCATCATGACGGCGGCGATGCCGGCGGTGAGCCCGGCGAGGCCGTAGACGTACATGGTGTGGCGGCGGACCTTGATGCCGGCGAGGCGGGCCGCCTCGGGGTTGCCGCCGACCGCGATGGTGCGGCGGCCGAAGGTGGTGCGGTTGAGCAGGATCCAGCCGGCGACGGCGACGACCACGAAGATCAGCACGAGCACCGGGATGCCGAGCACGTCGGCGCGGAAGAAGTCGAGGAACGGCGTGACCGTGACGACCTGCGTCTGGCGGTTCGAGATCAGCTCGGCGAAGCCGCGGGCGGCGACGAGCATCGCCAGGGTCGCCATGAAGGCGACGACCCGGCCGTAGGCGATCAGCGCGCCGTTGATCAGGCCGCAGACGAGGCCGACGACGACCGCGGTGAGCACGATCACCAGCCAGGAGGTGTTGGCCGCGTAGTACTGGGTCGAGACCGTGCTCGCCCAGACCGTCGCGAGCCCCATCACGGAGCCGACCGAGAGGTCGATGCCGCCGGAGGTGATGACGAAGGTCATGCCGATGCTCAGCACGCCGATGACGGCGGCGAGGCGGAGGATCGTGAGCACGTTGTCGACGCTGGCGAAGCGCTCCCCCGCGGTGGCGAATCCGACGACGCAGAGGATCACCAGCGCGAGCAGCAGCCCGACGTTGCGGCCGAGGGAGCCCTGCATGAGGCGGGCCATCCCGGAGCGGGAGTCCTTCGAGGGCACGCCCCCGGAGGAGCCTCCCGTCGCGGCCGACGCGTGACGGGCGGCGTCCTCCTGCGGACCGCCGATCGACGGCGACGCGGTGTCGAGCTGTCCGCTCACGCTGCACTTCCTTCCATGACGAGATCGAGCACGCGGTGCTCGTCGATCGAATCGGCCGGGCCCTCGTGGACCACGGCGCCGTCGGAGATCACGAGCACTCGGTCGGAGAGTCCGAGGACCTCGCCGATCTCGCTGGAGACCACGAGCACGGCGGCGCCGTTGGTCGCGAGGTCCCTGATCAGGGTGTAGATCTCGGCCCGTGCGCCGACGTCGACCCCGCGGGTCGGCTCGTCGAGCAGCAGGACGCGGCAGCCGCGCACGAGCCAGCGGGCGAGGAGCGCCTTCTGCTGGTTGCCTCCGGAGAGGGTGCGGGCGTCGCGGTCGACCCCGGAGGGCCGCAGGTCGAGGGAGACCGCCTGCTCCGCCGCCGCCGCGCGCTCGGAGCGCTCGTCGAGGAAGCCGCGCTTGGCGAAGCGGTCGAAGGTCGAGAGGGTGATGTTGCGGTAGACCGGCTCGTCCAGGAGCAGGCCCTGGCTCTTGCGCTCCTCCGGGCAGAGGCCGATGCCGGCGTCGACCGCCGAGGTGACGGATCCGGCGCGCAGGCGCTTGCCCGCCACGCTGACCGTCCCGGTGCTGGCGCGGCGCGCCCCGTAGATGGTCTCGAGGATCTCGGAGCGGCCGGAGCCGACCAGCCCCGCGAGGCCGACGACCTCGCCGGCGCGGATCTCGAGGGAGACGTCCGAGAAGGAGCCCTGCAGGCCCAGCTTCTCGACCTTCAGCAGCGTCTCGGCCTCGACGTCGAGCTCCTGGCGGTCCGGGAAGACGTACTCGACGGCGCGGCCGGTCATCAGGGTGATGAGCTGCGAGGTGGGGGTGTCGGCGACCGCGAGGTTCTGCGCGACGGTGGCGCCGTCCTTGATCACGGTGATCCGGTCGCCGATGGCGCGGATCTCGTCGAGGCGGTGCGAGATGTAGACGATGGCGACGCCGGAGGCGGTGAGCTGGCGCACCACGTGGAAGAGGTTCTCCACCTCCTCGGAGTCGAGCACCGCGGAGGGCTCGTCCATGATGATGACCCGCGCGTCGTGCGAGAGGGCGCGGGCCATCTGCACGATCTGCTTGCCGGCGGCGGAGAGCGTGCCGACCTCGCGGTTCGGCGAGATCTCGGAGTGGCCGAGGCGCTCCATCAGCTCGCGGGTGATCCTCGTGGCCTTCGCCCGGGCGGTGAAGCCGCCGCGGGAGAGCTCGTGGCCGAGGAAGATGTTCTCGGCGACGGAGAGGCCGTCGACGACGTCGAGCTCCTGGTACATCGTCGCGATGCCCAGGGCGAGGGCCGCCGTCGGGGACGGGATCGTGACGACGTTCCCGTCGACGAGGATCTCGCCCTCGGTGGGCTGGTGGGCCCCGGCGAGGGTCTTGATGAGGGTGGACTTGCCGGCGCCGTTCTGGCCGAGGAGGCAGTGCACCTCACCGGGTCGGACATCGAGGTCGACGCCGTCAAGAGCACGGGCGCCGGGGAAGACCTTCACGATGCCGCGCATCTGCAGAAGCAGCTGCTGAGACTCGTCGGAGGTGCGGGGAAGAGGCTGTGCAGCAGTGCTGCGGGGGTCTGCGGTGACCATGCGGATGAAGCTACTTCCACTTACGTCGCGGGTCAAGCAAAAGTTCTGAACCGATTCGAAGGCGGTTCGAGTGATCGCCCAGTCGCCCGGAGGGCTTCCTGCTACCGCGTCAGGGCAGGGATCCGCGGGATTACGCGACATCTGACGGCGGCTGTTGAGACATTCCGTCCGTGATAGAGCGCTCTCCGAACCCTATGAACGTGCTCATGTCCGTGCAGCCCGGGCGCGTCGCCCCGGGGGCGGCCTCGCCGAGCGCGGTAGCGCCCGCGCCCCGACCCGTGGCAGGGTCGTACGGCCGACGAAAGGACGACGATGTCGAACGACCGAGCCCTGCGCGTCGCGATGGTGGGGACCGCCTTCATGGGCCGCACCCACTCGCACGCCTGGCGCACCGCCTCCCGCTTCTTCCCCCTCCCCCTCCGCCCCGAGCTCGCCGTGCTCGTGGGGAGCAACCCCGACTCGACCGCCGAGCGCGCCGAGCGGCTGGGCTGGAGCGAGGCCTCCACCGACTGGCGGGCCGTCATCGCCCGCGACGACATCGACCTCGTCGACATCTGCACCCCGGGCGACACCCACGCCGAGATCGCCATCGCGGCCCTCGAGGCCGGCAAGCACGTGCTGTGCGAGAAGCCCCTCGCCAACTCCGTCGAGGAGGCGGAGCGGATGGTCGCCGCGGCCGCCGCCTCCGGGAAGGTGGCGATGTGCGGCTTCAGCTACCGCCGCACCCCGGCCCTCGCCCTCGCGAAGCGCTTCATCGAGGAGGGCCGCCTCGGCGACATCCGCCACGTGCGCGCCCAGTACCTGCAGGACTGGCTGTCCGACTCCGAGGCGCCGCTGACCTGGCGCCTGCAGAAGGAGCGCGCCGGCTCGGGCGCCCTCGGCGACATCGGCGCGCACAGCATCGACACCGCCCAGTGGCTGACCGGCCGCGGCATCACCTCGGTCTCGGCGACGCTGCGCACCTTCACCACCGAGCGCCCCGTGCTCAGCGAGCAGGTCGGCCTCGGCGGCCGCGCCGGTGCCGACGCCCCGCGCGGCGCCGTGACCGTCGACGACGCCGCGGCCTTCACCGCCTCCTTCGAGGGCGGCGCCCTGGGCGTCTTCGAGGCGACCCGCGTCGCGACCGGCCGCCGCAACGCCAACCGGATCGAGGTGAACGGCGAGCTCGGCTCGATCGCGTTCGACTTCGAGCGGATGAACGAGCTCGAGTACTACGATGCCCGCGACCCCGAGGAGGCGCAGGGCTTCCGGCGCATCCAGGTCACCGAGCCGGCGCACCCGTACATGTCGGCCTGGTGGCCGACCGGGCACGGCATCGGCTACGAGCACCTCTTCACCCACCAGGTCGTCGACCTCGTCGAGGCGATCGCCGGCGGTACCCCCGTCACGCCCACGTTCGCCGACGCCCTCGACGTGCAGCGCGTCCTCGACGCGGTCGCCACCAGCGCGGGCGCGTCGTCCGTCTCCACGCCGGTCGCCCGCTGACCCGACCGTCCCCTCCCCGCGAGATGCCGCTCCGGTACGCCTCCCCCGGCGTGTCGCGTGCCGAAGCGGCGTCTCACGGAAGGGGGCGGCGGGCGCGGGGAGTCACAGTCGGCGCCGCGCGCCGATCCTGCGCCATAATGCGCCTATGAGCAAGAAGATTGACGCCGCGCATCGCGCGCTGGTAGACGCCCTCGACAAGCACGCCCGACTCGTCTCGGACAAGGAGTCGAAGCCGCGGAAGGTCGAACGGGCCGGAGCCGAGCTCCGCGCCGCGACGAAGGCGTACGCCGCGCTCGTGTCCGCGCGCACCGGCGCCGCGAGCCCCTTCGCCGACCTGGCCGACCCCCGCCTGGACAAGCCGACCATCGCGTCGCTCCGGGCCGAGCGCGACGCGATCGCGAAGAGGATCGCCAAGCACGAGGCGTCGGCGGGCGAGGACGGCGCGCTCGCGAGCTGAGCGGCCGCCACGGCGCGGTCAGGCGGTGAGCGCGCGCCTCCGCTGCCTCCGAGTCGCCGTGTTACGCGCGGGTTCCGCGCGGGTCCGAACGCCTTCGTAAGGTGATCCCCGGGATCCGCGCAGTCGCGGCGCCGAGCGACCGGAGGCCGGTCGCAGCGCCGGCGGTGACCAGCACCGCTCGGTCGGCGCCGAGTGCCCGGATCCTCTCCACGGAAGGATCCCCACAGCCATGACCCTGCGCACCCGACTCCTCGCGACCTCCGCGATCGCCGCCTCCGCCGCCCTCCTCCTCGCCGGCTGCTCCGGCGCGGGCGGCGGCGACGACACCGTCCGCATCGGCGTGGTCGGCGCGAGCGACCCCTACTGGGCCACCTACGAGAAGGCCGCCGCCGACGCCGGGATCGACGTCGAGATCGTCGACTTCAGCGACTACAACCAGCCCAACCCCGCCCTCACCGAGGGCGAGATCAACCTCAACCAGTTCCAGCACATCGCCTACCTGGCGCAGTACAACACCTCGGCCGACGCCGACCTCGTGCCGATCGGCGCGACCGCGATCTACCCGCTCGGCCTCTACTCCTCGCAGTACGACGACGTCGCGGACATCCCCGCCGGCTCCACCGTCGCGATCCCCAACGACGAGACCAACCAGGCGCGCGCGCTGCTGGTGCTGCAGTCGGCCGGGCTCGTCGAGCTGAAGGACGGCGGCGGAGTGCTCTCGAACGTCGACGACGTCGAGTCCTCCTCGAAGGTGGAGGTCACCGCGCTGGAGGCCTCCCTCACCCCGACGTCGCTCCCGGACGTGGCCGCCGCGATCATCAACAACGACTTCATCGAGAACGCGGGCCTGAAGGCCTCGGACGCGATCGCCCAGGACGACCCGAGCGACCCCGCCTCCCTGCTCTACACGAACATCTTCGCCGCCCGGGCCGACGACGCCGAGAACGAGACCTACACGAAGCTCGTCTCGATCTACCAGGACAGCCAGGACGTGCTCGACGGCGTCTCGGAGCAGTCCGGCGGCACCGCGGTCTTCCTGAAGACCCCCGCCTCCGAGCTGGAGACCTCGCTCGAGTCCGCCGAGACCGACATCTCCGCCGCCTCCTGACTCCGGCATCCGCGGCACCGCGCCGGTCGGGTCCTCCGCTCGCGGAGCTCCCCTCCGGCGCGGTCCCGCGCCTCCCCCGCAACAGAAAGGGCGCCCCGTGCCGCTCATCCGCATGACCGACGTGCGCAAGGTGTACCCCGGCGCAGGGCGCGGCGCCGCCCCGACCGCGGCCGTCGACGGCGTGAGCCTCGAGATCGAGGCGGGCGACGTCTACGGCGTGATCGGCTACTCCGGCGCCGGCAAGAGCACGCTCGCGCGCCTCGTCAACGCTCTGGAGCCCGCGACCAGCGGCAGCATCGAGATCGACGGCCGCGAGACCGTGGGCCTGCCCGAGCGCGAGCTGCGCCGGCTGCGCCTGGGGATCGGGATGATCTTCCAGCAGTTCAACCTGTTCGGCTCGAAGACCGTGGGGCAGAACGTCGCCTACCCGCTGCAGGTCGCGGGCGTCCCGCGGGCGGAGCAGCGCGCCCGCGTCGACGAGATGCTCCGCTTCGTCGGCCTGAGCGACAAGGCGCGCAGCCACCCGGAGCAGCTCTCGGGCGGGCAGAAGCAGCGCGTCGGCATCGCCCGCGCCCTCGCCGCCTCCCCGCGCATCCTGCTGGCCGACGAGGCCACCAGCGCGCTCGACCCGGACACCACCGGCGAGGTGCTCGCCCTCCTCCGCCGCATCAATGAGGAGCTGGGCGTCACCATCGTCGTGATCACCCACGAGATGGACGTGGTCCAGCAGCTCGCGACGAAGGTCGCGGTGATGGAGTCGGGCCGCATCGTGGAGCGCGGGCCCGTCTTCGACGTGTTCTCGGCCCCGCGCGAGCCGGTCACCCGCCGCTTCGTCTCCACGGTCGTCCGCTCGGTGCCCTCGCCCGCGGAGGCGGCCGTGCTGCGCGCGCGCCACCGCGGTCGGCTGGTCACGCTCTCGTTCTCGGACGACTCCGCCTCCCAGGGCGACGTCTTCGCCGAGGTCGCGGCCGCCGGTGTGCCGCTCGAGCTCGTCTACGGCGGCATCACCGACGTCCGCGGGCGGGCCTTCGGCCACCTCACGGTCGCCCTCGACGCGCCGGACGGCGTCGTCGACCCCCTCCTCGCCCGCCTCGGCGGACGCGTCGCCCTCACGGAGGTGCCCCGATGAACGAGCTGATCCCGCTCCTGCCCAAGCTCGTCCAGGCGACCGGCGAGACGCTCTACATCGTCGCGCTGAGCCTCCTCTTCGGCGGGCTCGGCGGACTGCTGATCGGGCTGGGCCTCGCGCTCACCCGCGGCGGCGCCCTCTACGCGAACCGGGTGGTCCACGGACTGCTCAACGTGATCGTGAACGTGTTCCGGCCGATCCCGTTCATCATCTTCATCGCCGCGGCCCAGCCGCTGGCCCGGCTGGTGGTCGGCTCCGGCATCGGCACGGACGCGATCGTCTTCACCCTCTCGCTCGGCGCCGCCTTCGGCATCGGGCGGATCGTGGAGCAGAACCTGCTGACCGTGCAGCCCGGCGTGATCGAGGCGGCGCGGTCGGTCGGAGCGAGCCGGTTCCGTATCGTCCGCACGGTGCTGCTGCCGGAGGCGCTCGGTCCGCTGATCCTCGGCTACACGTTCGTGTTCGTCGCCGTGATCGACATGTCGGCGGTCGCCGGATACATCGGCGCCGGCGGGCTCGGCAACTTCGCGATCCAGTACGGCTACCGGCAGTTCGAGCCGGTCGTCACCTGGGCCGCGGTGCTCGTGATCATCGTGATCGTGCAGCTGGTGCAGCTGCTCGGCAACGTGCTGGCCCGCCGCGTCCTGCGCCGCTGAGGGCGCCCCCGCACGGCTGCGAAACGCCACCCCGGTACGCGACACGCGGGTGTCGCTGTACCGGAGTGGCGTCTCGCGGAGTGCCGTCCGCAGAGGCGGGAGCCGTCAGTAGCGCGGCTTGCGCTCCGGACGCTCGCTCGAGCGGCTCGGGCCGCTGGGGCGTGCGCCGCGGTCGGCGCCGGCGCGGCTCGGACGGCGGTCCGGCTTCAGCTCGATCAGCTGCCCGCTGATGCGGGTGTCGGCGAGGCGGTCGAGCACGTCCTGGGGCAGGTCGGCCGGCAGCTCCACGATCGAGAAGTCCGGGCGGATGTCGATGTGCCCGAAGTCGCCCCGGTTGAGGCCGCCCTCGTTCGCGAGCGCGCCCACGATCTGGCGGGGCTCGACGCGCTGGCGGCGGCCGACCTCGATCCGGTACGAGGCGAGGTTGCTGTTCGCCGGGCGCTGACGGCGCTCGGGACGCTCGCCCCGGTCGCCGCCGCGGTCGAAGCGGTCGCCGCGCTCGGGGCGGTCGCCCCGGTCGGGCCGGGAGTCGCGGTCCTCGCGCTCGCGACGGGCGAAGCGGGGGTCGTCGGGCGAGAGCAGCAGCGGCTCCTCGCCCTGCGCGACGATGGCCAGCGCGGCGGCGACGTCCGACTCGACCACGTCGTGGTGCTCGACGTAGTGGCCGATGATGTCGCGGAAGCGCTGCAGGCGCTCGGCGTCGGCGAGCGCCGCGGTGATCGCGTCGTCGAAGCGCGAGAGGCGGGTGACGTTGACGTCCTCGACGCTCGGCATCCGCATCTCGGTCAGCGGCTGGCGGGTGGCCTTCTCGATGGCGGCGAGGAGGCGGCGCTCGCGCGGCGTGACGAAGCTGATCGCCGCTCCGCTGCGCCCCGCGCGACCGGTGCGGCCGATGCGGTGGACGTACGACTCGGTGTCGATCGGGATGTCGTAGTTGACGACGTGGCTGATGCGCTCGACGTCGAGGCCGCGGGCGGCGACGTCGGTCGCGACGAGGATGTCGAGCTTGCCCGACTTCAGCTGCTCGACGGTGCGCTCGCGCTGGGCCTGGGCCACGTCTCCGCTGATCGCCGCCGCGGTGTAGCCGCGGGCGCGCAGCTTCTCGGCCAGCGTCTCCGTCTCGCTCTTCGTGCGGACGAACACGATCATGCCCTCGAAGTTCTCGACCTCGAGGATGCGGGTGAGGGCGTCGACCTTCTGCGGGTACGACACCATCAGGTAGCGCTGGGTGGTGTTGACGGAGGTCGTGGTCTTGTTCTTGACCGTGATCTCCTCCGGCTCCTTCAGGTACTTGCCGGAGATGCGGCGGATCTGCGCGGGCATCGTCGCCGAGAACAGCGCGATCTGCTTCTCGACGGGGGTGTCGGCGAGGATCGTCTCGACGTCCTCCGCGAAGCCCATCTTGAGCATCTCGTCGGCCTCGTCGAGCACCAGGAACTTCAGCTGCGAGAGGTCGAGGGTGCCCTTCTCGAGGTGGTCCATGATGCGGCCGGGCGTGCCGACGACGACGTGGACGCCGCGGCGGAGCGCGGAGAGCTGGGTGCCGTAGCCCTGGCCGCCGTAGACGGGGAGGACGTGGACGCCGCGGAGGCCGGACGCGTAGCGCTCGAACGCCTCGCACACCTGCAGCGCGAGCTCGCGGGTCGGGGCCAGCACGAGGGCCTGCGGCGTCTTCTGCGAGACGTCGAGGCGCGAGAGGATCGGCAGCGCGAACGCCGCGGTCTTGCCGGTGCCGGTCTGGGCGACGCCGAGGACGTCGCGGCCGGAGAGGAGGGACGGGATCGTCGCGGCCTGGATGGCCGAGGGCGTCTCGTAGCCGACCTCCTTGAGGGCCTTGAGGACCGGGTCGGAGAGACCGAGGTCGGAGAAGGTGAGCGTGGGGGCGCTCTCGGAAGCGGTGTCGGCTTCGGGGGCGGAATCGGGGGTATCGGTGGACGCCATGGTGCAACGGTAGTGCTCCGGCGGCACCGCCGTCCGAGGGAACCCCGAACGCTCGGGCGATCCCGACCCTCCGGAGGCGCCTCGAGCGCCCGTCACGGGGTGAAGTCGAGCAGCACCTTGCTCGAGCGCGAGGCGTCGCGGGCGAGCTCGAAGGCCTCGAGCGCGCGCTCCAGCGGCACCACCTGCGTGACCACCGGCGCCACCGCGAGGCTCCCGTCGGCGAGCGCCGCCAGCACCTCGTCGATCTCGTCGACGAAGCGGAAGGAGCCGACCAGGCGCAGCTCCCGCGTGATCACGAGCGAGATCAGCGCCGGCTGCTCGCCCGAGGGGAGGAGTCCCACCATCACAACGGTGCCGCCGCGGGCGGCGCCCCGGACGGCCGAGCCGAGGCCGCGCGGGCTGCCCGACGACTCGAAGACGACGTCGGCGGCGACCTCGGCGATCGCGGCTGCGTCGGTCGCGCGGATCGTCCGGGTCGCGCCGACCGCGCGGGCGATCGCGAGCGGCTCCTCGGCCAGGTCGACCGCGACGATCTCGGCCGCCCCCGCCCGCTTCAGCACGGCGACGATCAGCGCCCCGATCGGGCCGCTGCCGATCACCAGCGTGCGCCGTCCCGCCACCTCCCCCGCGCGCGAGACCGCGTGCCAGGCGACGCTCGCAGGCTCCGCGAGCGCCGCCTCCCGGAGCCCGAGGCCGGCGGGCAGCTCGCGGAGCATGCGCACCGGCAGCACCACGTGGCGGGCGAACGCGCCCTGGGTGTGCGGCATCCGCGCGGCGCTGCCCAGGTAGGTGCCCTCGGTCGCGAGGTTGGGGCGCCCGTCGGGCCACTCGCCGCGAGCGGTCGCGGGGTGCACGGCGACGGCCGCGCCGACCGGGGGTCCCGAGCCGTCCGCCGCTGCCTCGACGACCGTGCCGACCACCTCGTGGCCGAGCGTCTGCGGCTCGCGGAGGATCGACTCGCCCGCGGCGCCGTGCGTCCAGTAGTGCAGATCGGAGCCGCAGATCCCGCCGTACGCGACGGCGACGAGGGCCTCGCCGGGGCCGCGCGGCGCGAGTGGCGCCTCCTCGACGCGGAGGTGGCCGGCGGCGTGGACGACGACGCGGGTGGTGGAGGCGGGGACGAGCGCGGTCATGCGGGTTCCGTTCGGTGGGTCGAGGGGTGGCTCAGACGACGACGGTCATGCCGCCGTCGATGAAGACGACCTGCCCGTCGACGTAGTCCGAGCCGTCGGAGGCGAGCCAGACGGCGGGGCCGATCAGGTCCTCGACGCGGCCCCAGCGCGCGGCGGGCGTGCGCCCGAGGATCCAGCTGTCGAACGCCTCGTCGTCGACGAGGCCCTGCGTCATCTCGGTGTGGATGTACCCCGGAGCGATCGCATTGACCTGGATGCCGTGCTGCGCCCACTCCGCCGTCATCGCGCGGGTGAGGTTGCGGATCCCGCCCTTCGAGGCGGTGTAGGGCGCGATCGTCGGCCGCGCGAGATCGGCCTGCACCGAGGCGACGTTGACGATCTTCCCGGCGCCGCGCTGGATCATCCGCTTCGCCGCCGCCCGGCCGACCACGAAGGCGCTGGTGAGGTTCGTGCGCAGCACCCGCTCCCAGTCGGCGACCTCGAGCTCGAGCAGGGGCACGCGGTGCTGGACGCCGGCGTTGTTGACCAGGATGCGCAACGGACCCACCGCCTCCTCGATCCAGGCGACGCCCGCCTCGGCGGCCGCGTCGTCGGTGACGTCGGTGGGGAGCGCTCGCGCGCGGAGGCCGGGCCGAGACGTCCCGCTGCGCGCCGGGACGCCGGCGAGGGGCGGTGTCTCGGCGCGGGGCGGTGTCTCGGCACTGACGGGCAGCGGGAAGCCGGCGCCTCACCGCTGCCGGGCGCGTGAGCGCGGCAGCTCGGCGGAGAGGCGCCCGCGCGAGAGCAGCCTCCGCGCGTCGGCGCAAGGGCCCCCGCTCCGGGCGTCCCCGACCTAGCGTCGGAGGAACGGCATCATCGAGCGAAGGAGCACGACATGGCATCAGGAGTCGCAACGGTCTGGGTCCCCGTCACGGACATGGAGCGGGCGGTCGCGTTCTACCGCGACACGCTCGGCCTCGAGGTCAAGGACACCTCGGCCGACTGGTCGGAGCTGGACGCCGGCGGGCTGATGATCGGCCTGAACGCCCGCGAATCGGCCACGGTCGCGGAGCAGGGCGGGGCGGTCATCTCGTTCCAGCCCGAGGGCTCGATCGAGGACGAGCTGGAGCGCCTCACGGCGCGGGGCGCGTCGATCGAGGGTGAGATCAGCGACCACGAGTGGGGCCGCATCCTCCCCTTCAAGGACTCGGAGGGCAACGACCTCCAGTTCTACTCGCCGCCGCAGGGCTGAGCGGAGGACCGCCGTCGAGGCGGCCGCGACGAGCGGCGGGCGGGCCGGAGCCGGAGGGCTGCGGTCCGCCCGCCGCTGTGCGTCGCGCGGCCCGTCGGTCCTCGCGCAGGCGCGTCGCCCGGCCGGTCCGATCCTCGGATCGTCTCTCCGCCGCACGTGAGGCCCTCCTCCCAGCCCGCCTCCGCACCTGAGGTCCTAGGATCAGTTGTCCGCCGCATCTGCGGACCCCAGATCCGGAGGTCCCCGTGCATCGTCGCCTGCTCCCCCTCGTCCCGGCCGCTGCCGCGCTCCTCCTGCTCGCCGGCTGCTCCGCTCCGTCGACCCCCGCCGGCGATACGGCCACCGGCGGCGCGACGTCCTCGGTCGGCGGCTCCATCACGGTCTTCGCCGCCGCCTCGCTGAAGGGCGCGTTCACCGAGCTCGCCACGGGGTTCGAGGCCGCCGAGCCCGGCGCGCAGGTCGAGCTCTCCTTCGCCGGCTCCTCCGACCTCGCGACGCAGATCGTCAACGGCGCCCCGGCCGACGTCTTCGCCTCCGCCGACGAGCGCACAATGTCCACCGTCGCCGAGGCCGGGCTCGTCGACGGGAACCCGGTCGACATCGCCACGAACACGCTCGAGATCGCCGTGCCTCCCGGCAACCCGGCGCAGGTCGCCTCGCTCGCCGACCTCGCCCGGCCCGGGACCGCCACCGTCGTCTGCGCGCCGCAGGTGCCGTGCGGAGCGGCGGCCGCCGCGGTCGAGCAGGCCGCCGGGGTCGACATCTCCCCCGTGAGCGAGGAGTCGTCGGTCACCGACGTGCTCGGCAAGGTGTCCTCGGGTGAAGCGGACGCCGGGCTCGTCTACGCGACCGACGTCCGCGGGGCCGCGGGCTCGGTCACCGGCATCCCCTTCGCCGAGGCCTCGGAGGCGGTGAACACGTACCCGATCGCGGCGCTGACCGGAGCGGGCGACCCGGCCACGGCGGCGGCCTTCGTCGCGTACGTCGCCTCCGACGCCGGGCGCGCGGTGCTCGCGGCGGCCGGGTTCGGAGCACCGTGAGAGGCGTCGCGGCGTCGGAGGAGGCCTGAAGGGCGGTCGGCAGGTCGGTCATAGGAGGGTCGTAGGACGGTCATCGGAGGCGCAGAGCCCCGGCCGCAAGGGTTGCTCGCGACGGACACCACGATCGACGAGGAGCACGACCATGACCCGCATCCCGGAGCCCCGCAGCACGCCCGACGGACCGGCCTACGAGGGCCGCCGGCTCGACCGCCCCGAGGAGGAGGTGGTCGACCAGGGCCTCCCGTTCGACGTGGGGACCCTCTTCTCGCGGCGCGGCGTGCTGACGCTGGTCGGTGCGGGGGCGGCGACCCTCGGGCTCGCGGCGTGCGCCACCGGAGGATCGGGATCCGCCTCCTCCGCCGCCGCGACCGCCACCGCGACTCCCACCGCGACCGCCACGGCCGGGGCCGGCACCGCGGTCGCCGGCGAGATCCCCGACGAGACGGCCGGCCCCTACCCGGGCGACGGCTCGAACGGGGTCGACGTCCTCGAGCGCTCCGGGATCGTCCGCAGCGACCTGCGCACCAGCATCGGCGGCGGCGCGACGGCCGACGGGGTCCCCCTGGCGCTCACTCTGACGATCCTCGACGCGGCGAACGGGGACGTGCCGTTCGCCGGAGCCGCCGTGTACGTCTGGCACTGCGACGCGCACGGGGACTACTCGATGTACTCCCGCGGCGTCGAGGACGAGACGTACCTCCGCGGCGTGCAGGTCGCCGACGCGTCGGGCGTCGTCTCCTTCGCCTCGATCGTCCCGGCCTGCTACCCCGGCCGCTGGCCGCACATCCACTTCGAGGTGTACCCGGGAGCGGACTCGATCACCGACGCGTCGAACGCGATCGCGACCTCGCAGGTCGCCCTGCAGGAGGAGGCGTGCACCGCGGTCTACGCCCTCGACGCCTATGCGGGCTCGGCCGCGAACCTCGCGCGGGTCGGCCTGGACTCGGACTCCGTCTTCGGCGACGACGGCGGAGCCCTGCAGCTCGCGACGATGTCCGGCAGCCCGGCGTCCGGCTACTCCGCGGCACTCACGGCGAGCGTCGACACCCGCACCGCGCCGACCGCGGGCGCCGCCCCCCGCAGCCGCTGACCCCCGTCCTCCTCCGCGGGACGCCGCTCCGGTCCGCGACACGCAACGGAGGCGCACCGGAGCGGCCTCTCACGAGAGGGGGAACGGGCGTCAGCGCAGGAGGCGGCGGCCGACGGCCACGGCGCCGAGGGCGGCGAGGACCCAGGGACCGCCGACCAGCAGCGGGTCGAGGATCTGGTGGCGCACGTCGGACCGGCCCCGGCGCGAGGCGATCGGGTGCGCGTGCACCTCGGCCAGCACACCGGTCTCGGTGATCGGATCGTCCGGCCGTGTCGTGAGCAGCGAGCGGAGGTGCGCCCCGGTCGACTCCACCCGGTCGCCCAGCACGAGCAGCAGCCAGTGCGCGTGGCGGCCCTCGCTGAACCGGTCGTAGGCGTAGCGGCGGATCGCGCCCGAGAGGCCGTGGAGGGGCTGCGCCGTGCCGAAGACGGCGGGCAGCTCGAGGTGCTCGATGCTCTTCTCGCGACGGCCGTGCGTCCGCATCCTCTCCGGGCGCTCCCAGTGCGCGCCCGAGACGAGGTCGCTGCGCTCGCGGGGGAAGGCGGGCCGGTCGGCGGGATCGAGGTCGGCACCCCAGCCCGGGATGCGGGCACGCAGCTCCTCGGCGGTCGGCACGCGGACGGGGCGGTCGGCGGTGTACGGCACGGGATCCTCCTACGGGACGACGACGGTCTTGATGCAGCCGTCGAGCTTGGACGAGAACAGGTGGTACCCCTCGGCGATGTGCTCGAGCGGGATGCGGTGCGTGATCAGGTCGCTGGGCGTGATGTGCCCGGCCCGGATGTGCTCGAACAGGCGCGGCCACTGCCGGGTGACGGGGGCCTGGTTCATCCGCAGGGTGAGGCCCTTGTTGACGGCGTCGCCGAACTTGACGGCGCTCGCGAGCGGCCCGTAGGCGCCCATCACCGAGACGGTGCCGCCCTTCCGGACGCCGTCGATCGCCCAGTTGAGCGCGATCGGCGAGCCGCCCTGCAGCTTGAGCTTGGCGCCGGTGACGTGCTGGAGGAGGTTCCCGTCGGCCTCCGCCCCGACCGCGTCGATCACGACGTCGGCGCCGAGCCCGCCGGTGGTCTTCTTGAGGGTGACGATGAGGTCGTCCTCCTCGGTGTAGTCGATGGTCTCCGCGAAGGCGAAGTCGCGGGCCTTGGCGAGGCGGTAGTCGATCTGGTCGACGACGATGACGCGGCCGGCGCCCATCAGCCACGCGGAGCGCGCGGCGGCCAGGCCGACCGGTCCGGCTCCGAGCACCACGACCGTGTCGCCCTCGACGATGTCGCCGAGCTGCGCGCCGAAGTAGCCGGTCGAGAAGGCGTCGGTGAGCATCAGGGCGTCCTCGTGCGGCAGCCACTCGGGGATCTTCGTCGGGCCCACGTCGGCGAACGGGACGCGCACGTACTCCGCCTGCCCGCCGTCGTAGCCGCCCGCCGAGTGCGAGTAGCCGTAGATGCCGCCGATCGCGGTGGCGTTCGGATTCACGTTGTGGCAGTTGGAGTAGAGGCCGCGGGAGCAGAACCAGCAGGAGCCGCAGTAGATGGTGAAGGGGACCATCACCGTGTCGCCGACGCTGAGGTTCTCCACCGACGAGCCGACCTCGTCGACCACGCCGATGAACTCGTGGCCGAAGGTGTGGCCGATCCGGGTGTCCGGGAGCAGCCCGTGGTAGAGGTGCAGGTCGGATCCGCAGATCGCCGCCATCGTCACCCGGACGATCGCGTCGTTCGGGTGCTCGATCCTCGGCCGGTCCTTCTCCTCCACGCGGACCTTGTAGGGGCCCCGGTAGACCATCGCGCGCATGCCGCCTCCTGTGTCGTCGTCCCTTCAGCGTGCGTCGTGCTCCCGCCGGTCCTCCAGGGGGTTGCGCGCGGGGCCCGGGATCCCCAGCGCCCGTCCCTCCGCCGTCCTCTCTTCCCTCTCCGCGAGATGCCGTGCGGGTACGCGGCACACCGCAGGAGGCGCACCGCAGCGGCATCTCGTGGAGAGGAGACGGGCACGGAACAGGCTCAGCCGCGGACGTAGGATCGACTCCATGCCGCAGATACGGATCAGGGACGCCGCCGCCGCGCTCGGCGTGAGCGACGACACGCTGCGGCGCTGGATCGAGAACGGGACTCTCGAGAGCGCGAAGGACGCGTCCGGGAGACGCGTCGTCGACGGCCTCGAGGTCGCCCGGCTCGCCCGCGCGAACGCCGTGCTGCCGGAGGATCCGTCCCCGGTCGCGCGCTCGGCCCGCAACCGCTTCGTCGGGATCGTCACCGGCATCGTGATGGACACCGTGATGGCGCAGGTCGAGCTGCAGTGCGGTCCCCACCGCGTGGTCTCGCTGATGAGCAGCGAAGCGGTCCGCGAGCTCGGGCTCGAGCCCGGGTCGCCCGCGGTGGCGGTGGTCAAGGCGACCACGGTCATCGTCGAGACGCCGCTCGCCCGCGGCTGATGCGCACCGGGTCCGGCCTGCCGCGCTGGGTCGCGGCCGTCGCCGCGCTCGGCGCCCTGCTGGTGCTGCTCCCGCTCGCCGCGATCCTCGCCCGCGTCGACTGGCCGCAGTTCCTGCCGCTGATCACCTCCGACTCCTCCGTCGCCGCGCTCCTGCTGAGCCTGCGCACCTCCGCCGTCGCGACCCTGCTGTGCCTGCTGCTCGGCACCCCGATGGCCCTCGTGCTCGCCCGCACGGCCTTCCCCGGCCAGCGCCTGCTCCGCTCGCTGGTGCTGCTGCCGCTGGTGCTCCCGCCGGTGGTCGGCGGGCTCGCGCTGCTCTTCACCTTCGGGCGGATGGGCCTCCTCGGCGGCGCGCTGGAGGCCCTCGGCGTCCGCATCGCGTTCTCGACCACCGCCGTCGTGATCGCGCAGACCTTCGTGGCCCTGCCGTTCCTGGTGCTGACGCTCGAGGGCGCGCTGCGCAGCGCCGGCGCGCGGTACGAGTCGGTCGCCGCGACGCTCGGCGCGTCCCCCGGGACGGTGCTCCGGCGGATCACGCTGCCGCTGATCCTGCCGGGCCTCGCCTCGGGCGCGATCCTCTCGTTCGCGCGGGCGCTCGGCGAGTTCGGGGCGACGCTGACCTTCGCCGGCAGCCTCGAGGGCACGACGCGCACCCTCCCGCTCGAGATCTACCTGCAGCGGGAGAGCGATCCGGACGCGGCGGTCGCCCTCGCGCTGGTGCTCGTTGTGGTCGCGGTGCTCGTGATCGGTCTCGCGCACGGCCGCTCCGCCCGGGGGGTGCCGCGGTGAGCCTGCTGCTGGAGGCGCGGCTCGCGGCGCGCGGGATCGACGTGCGGATCGACGTGGCCGAGGGCGAGACGATCGCGCTGCTCGGGCCCAACGGCGCGGGCAAGTCGACCGTGCTCGAGCTGATCGCCGGCCTCGTCCGCGCCGACTCCGGGCGGGCGACCGCCGGCGGCGAGCTGCTCTTCGACGACCGCCGGTGGACTCCTCCGCACCGCCGCCCCGTCGCCCTGCTGGCGCAGGACCCGCTGCTGTTCCCGCACCTCAGCGTGCGCGAGAACGCGGCGTTCGGTCCGCGCAGCGCCGGCGCCGGACGGGCGCGGTCCCTCGAGCGGGCCGAGCGCGAGCTGGCCGCCGCGGGCGTGGCCGACCTGGCCGACCGGCGCCCGGGGAGCCTCTCCGGCGGCCAGGCTCAGCGGGTCGCCCTCGCCCGGGCCCTCGCGACCGACCCGCGCCTCCTGCTGCTCGACGAGCCGCTGGCCGCGGTCGACGCCCGGACCGCCCCGGTCCTCCGCCGGATGCTCCGCGAGGTGCTCGCCGACCGCTCGGCGATCGTGGTCACCCACGACGTGCTCGACGCCTGGACCCTCGCCGACCGGGTTCTGGTGCTGCACGGCGGCCGTGTGGTCGAGGAGGGGCCGACCGCCCGGGTCCTCACGCGCCCGCGCACCGCGTTCACCGCCGAGCTCGCCGGGCTCGAGCTGCTCGACGGCGTCCGCACCGCGACGGGTCTGCGCACCGCCGACGGGCACGAGCTGTCCGGAGTCGCGGCCGAGCCGGTCGCGGTCGGCGCCGCGGTGCTCGCCGCGGTCCGTCCCTCCGCCGTCTCCGTCGGAGAGGGAGGCCTCCGCGCCGTGATCACCGATGTGGAGCAGCGGGGAGACGCGGTGCGGGTGCGCAGCGCGCTCCTGACCGCCGACGTCCCGGCGGCCGACGCGGCGCGCCTCGACCTCGCGCCCGGTCGCGAGGCAGGCTTCACCGTCGCTCCGGAGGATCTGCTGGTCTACCCGGCGTGAGGGGCGGGCACGAGGAGACGGCTCGCCATCCGGCATGAATCCGTCCCTCGGACCGCCCTGTGCTCGACGCGAGGGACGGCGGGAGCGCCCGTCCCGTTACTCCGCCCCGCCGCCGTCCGCGTCGGACAGCGGGAGCCGCGCCCTCAGCCGCGCCCCCGCCAGCACGGGCGAGTCCGAGAGCTCCAACGAGCCCCCGTAGACCGCGAGCTGCCGCTCCAGCCGCGCCAGGCCCGAGCGCGTCGACCCCTCGACGAGTCCGCGGCCGTCGTCGTCGAGGGTGAGCACCACGACGCCCGCCTCCTCGTCGCCGCGCACCCGCAGCGAGGAGGCGCCGCCGTGCTTCAGCGCGTTGGTGACCGCCTCCTCCAGGAACCGGACCAGGAGCATCCGCTGGTCGAGCGGCGGCTCGGCGCCCTCGGCGGCGAGCGCCGGGATGCGGCCGAGGTCGAGGTCGACGGCGATCTCGGGAGGGAGGCGCGCGACGAGGTCGCGGACGGCGGGGACCAGGCCGTGGTCGATCTCGACCGGGTAGAGGGCGTGGCCGACCGCGCGCACCTCGTCCTCGCGGAGCCGGTCGAGCCGGGCGGCGATGGCGAGCAGCCGCTCCGAGGCCGCCTCGTCGGATGCGCTAGCGACCGCGTGCAGCTCGGCGGTCAGCACCACGAGTCCGTTCTGGAGGCCGCCGTGCAGGCTCTGCGCGACGTCGCGGCGCACCCGCAGCTCCTCCCGCTGCAGGGCCTGCACCGCCTCGAGCGCCTGCACGGAGGCGCGGGCGTGCTCCCGCTCCTTCTCGCGAACCCGCCGCGCCGCGCGCACGAGCAGGTAGCCGTAGGCCGTGATCAGCGCGATCACCGTGGATCCGACGACCAGCTCGACCGCGAGAGCGGGGAGGGCCGAGAGCGGGTAGACGCCGGTCAGCACCTGGAGGCAGCAGCGGACGAGTCCCATCCCCACGGCGATGACCGCCGTCCGGGCCACCCGGCCGCCGCCGGTCGAGCGCTCGGGACGCAGCACCGCGACCAGGGCGATCGCGAGCCCGATCGTCGACACGTTGACCAGGACGCGCGTCGTCACGTCGAGCAGCGGCCCCGGATCGACGCCCCGCAGCGTCCGCGACAGCATCCCGAGCGCGAAGACGGCCTGGAGCGCGGCCAGCAGCGAGAGGACGCCGCCGAGGAGGGCCATCGCTCCGAGGACGATGCGGTTGTCCTCGCGCGCGTCGCGCGGGCCGGCGCTCATCCGGTGTGCTCGAGGAAGAGGAGCGTCGCGTCGACCCGCGGGTTGCGCTCGCCGTCCGAGCGGACGCCGAGGGACGCGTAGACGTTGTTGTCGACCGAGCGGACCGCGATGCCGAGGCGCTCGCCGATCGCGGCGTTGGTCAGCCCCGATGCGAGACCCGAGAGCACCTCGTACTGGCGCGGGCTCAGCGCGGCGACCGGGGAGTCGCGGCGGGCCGCGCGGGCGGCGACCAGCGCCGGATCGAGCACGGTGCGGCCGTCCGCCGTCGCGCGGACGGAGGCGAGCAGGGCGGGGGCGGAGAGGGAGGAGGTCTTCGAGAGGTAGCTCCAGCCGCGGGCCTCGGCGCGGTCGAGGCGGAGGAAGCGGTGCATCGCGTCGACGGCCGAGAGCAGGACGATGCCCAGCCCCGGCGCGGTGGACCGCAGCCGGCGCCCGAGCTCGATGCCGTCCCCGTCGCCGAGCTCGATGTCGAGGATCGCCACGTCGAGCTCCGCGGGCCGCAGCACCGACCGCGCCTCCGTGGCGGATCCGGCCTCCACGACGCTCCGCACGCCCGGCACCGCGCGCAGCAGCGACGACAGCATGTGCCGGTAGAGGGGCTGGTCGTCGACGACGGCCAGCCTGAGCTCCGGAACGCCCCCCACGGATGTCATCCGCCCATCTTCACCCATGCTCCGGAGGTCGAGGCGTCCCTCGACCGGGGGTCACCGCGCGAGGATCCGCGTCGGCTCGCGGGCTCCGGGAAGGGCGGTGAGGAGCGGAGCCGCACGCCGCTCCGGTTCGCCCGCCACGCCGCTCAGGACAGCCGGACGCCCGTCAGGGCGAGGCCCGCGGCGGCCGCCGCGACGGCGAGTGCCGCCGTGCCGACGCCGTACCCCAGGCCGGCCGCCCAGCGCCGGTCGAGCAAGAGCCGCGCGGTCTCGACGCTCGCCGTGCTGAACGTGGTGAAGCCGCCGAGCACGCCCGTCCCGAGCACTGCCCGCCACACCGGGTCGAGGACGCCGGCCAGCACGAGCCCGGTGACGACTCCGAGCAGCAGCGACCCGCTGACGTTGATCAGCGCGGTGCCGACCGGCCAGCGCGCCGGCACGAGCGACCGCGCGACCCCGTCGACGACGAGCCGTGCGGCCGCTCCGACTCCGCCCGCGACAGCGACCGCGAGCAGCAGGCCGGGCGTCACGCCGCCGCCCTCCGCCGCCCCGCGACCGCGATGCCCAGCGCCGCCGCAAGCACGCCCAGCACGAGCGTGCCGCCGGCGTAGAGCAGGTACTCCACGACGTGGCCGCCCTCGAGCAGCGCGACCGTGTCGAGCGAGAAGGTGCTGTAGGTCGTGAATCCGCCCAGCACGCCGGTGCCGAGCAGGAGGCGCAGGGTGCGGCGCCCGCCCTCGTCCGGCCCGCGCCGTGCCAGCGCCTCGAGCAGGAGGCCCAGGAGGAACGCGCCCGGCAGGTTGACGGCGAGCGTCGCGACCGGCACGACGCCCAACGGGGGAAGTGCGGCGCCGATCGCGGCGCGGGCAGCCGTGCCGACGGCTCCGCCCGCCGCGACGAGGAGGATCGCGGAGGGGCGCAGGTGGAGGGGTCGCGTCACTCCGCGAGGTCCCAGGGCGCCGGGCGCGACGGGTCGCGGTCGGCGCGCGGGACGACGAGCACGGGGCGGTGCTGACGGTGCGCGAGGTGGGCGGCGACGCTCCCGCTGAGGAACTCGGCGATGCTCGCGAGCACGCCCGCGTCGCGGGTGCCGACCACGATCATCCGCGCGTCGACCTCCTCGGCGACCTCGGCGAGCGCCAGGGCGGGCTCGCCCCGCGCCGCGCGCAGCGACCACTGCACGGTGCTGCCGTGCAGCTCGTGCTCGACCGTCTCGCGGAGCCCGGGCGGGAGGGACGGGCCCTCGCCGCGGTCGGCCGCGGCGCCGACGAAGCCGAGCGGGATGCCGCCGGTCATCGGATCGACGTACTCGCCGACGAGGTACGGATCGGCCGAGACCGACACGAGCAGCAGGGCGGCTCCGGCGTCGGCGGCGACGCGGGCGGCGGTGCGCAGGACCTCCGGTCGCTGGCCGTCGACGATGCCGACGAGGACGGGCCCGGTGGGGGTGGGTGCGGTCATGAGGAGCTCCTTCCCGGTTGCGCCCCATCCTGGCACCGCGCGGGCGCGAGCGGTCGGAGCATCCGAGCCGGATCCGTCGTGATCGTTCCGTTATGCGCGGGCCTCGGGCTAGAGTGGCTCGTCGCCGGATCCCCACCGGCCCCCGACCCCCCGTCACCACCGTCATCCGAGGAGAACGCACGCGTGTCGAAGCCAGGCATTCCCACCCCTGAGGAGAGTGCCGGCACCCCGACCACTGCACCCCCGACCCGGCGCGAGGCCCGCGAGGCCGAGCGCCGTGCGGCCCGGGCCGAGACGGAGACGGGCGCGGCGACCGCCGGCACCGCGGTCGAGGGCAGCGGATCGGACGACTCCGCCGCTTCCGCAGGCGCTGGCGACTCCGCGCCCACCGCCGTCGACGCCGCAACGGCCGTGGCGACCGCTCCGACCGTCTCGGTCGAGGTCCCCGCCGTCGCCTCCCCCGCCTCCCGGTCGATCCCGGCCTCACCGCGCCGCGCGTCCGCCTCCCGCCCCGTCGCTCCCCGCGCCGCCGAGCCCGCCCGAGCCCGTGGCCTCAGCCGCCGCGCCCTGGCCTTCGGCACCTTCTCGGTGGTCGGCGGCCTCTTCGCCACGGCCGCGATCCCCGCGTACGGCGCCCGCAGCTCCTCCGCCACCGCGACCGGCCGCGCCGCCGCGAACCGGGTCGGCCTCCAGAACCTCACCGTCTCCTCCGACGCCGCCGGCCAGACCGCCGTCCGCGACGCCTTCGCCGCACCGACCCAGGCGCAGCTCGACGAGGCCAGCCGCCAGGCGGCCGTGCTCTCCGGATCCAACGGCGGCGAGTTCTCGACCGTGCAGACCCGCGCGGTCGGCGACGACTACCCGTGGCCCTACGAGACCATCGACGACGACGGCGGCGGACTCTCGCCCCTCGGCTACTACTACCGCGAGTGCGTCGACTTCGTGGCCTGGCGCCTCAACCGCGACGCCGGCCGCACCTCCGCGCCGTGGAAGTACACGTGGGGCAACATCACCCCGCTCGGCGGCAGCGCCTACGAGTGGCCGGACAACTGGGCCGCGAAGGGCTGGGCGACCAGCAGCGTCCCGATCGTCGGCTGCGTCGCGTGGTGGACCTACAACCACGTCTCGTACGTGCAGAAGGTCAACGACGACGGCACCGTGCTCCTCGAGGAGTACAACTACGGCGGCAAGCACAGCTACGTGACCCGCACCTTCCCCACCGCCCAGGTCCCGCTCTTCCTGTACCCGCCGGTCCTGTAGGGGGCCTGTTCCCGTCGCGCGTCGGCGGGCGAGGGGGTGCGATCCCGCGTCAGCCGAGCGCGGCGAGGAGGATCGCGAAGGCGGGCGTCGTCGGATCGACGAGCGCCATGTGGTCGGCGTCGGCGAGCTCGTGCAGCTGCACGGCGGGGTGCCGGTCGGCGTATCGGCGGCTGTAGACGACAGGGACGTCCTCGTCGAGTACGCCGTGGATCAGCGTGATCGGCTGCGGCGGCGCCGGCAGCTGCGCGGGGTCGGCGCCCGGGAGCAGCGCGAGGTCGCCGCCGAGGAGCTCCCCCACGGCGTCGTCGCTGAGGCGGTCGGCGGAGGCGGCGGCCAGGTCGAGCACGCCCGCCAGTGCCATCACAGCGGCGACGTGCGGCGACGGACGGGCGGCCTGCGACCAGACGGCGAGGTGGCCGCCGGCGGAGTGGCCGACGAGGGCGACCGGTCCGGCGCCGGGCAGCAGTGCCGGGAGCGCCGCGAGCACGGCCAGGACGTCGTCGCCGGTGCCCGGCCAGCCGCCTCCCGGGTCGCCCGTGCGCCGGTACTCGGGGAGGAGCACGTCGTGCCCGCGGTCGGCCAGTGCCGCCGCGAGCGGCCGGGCGTGCCGCCGGTCCCACCGCGCCCGCCAGAACCCGCCGTGCACGAGCACGACCGGCCGGCGCGCGTCGCCGGGCGCCCCGCGGAAGACGTCCGCGATCTGCTCCGGAGCCTCCCCGTACCGGCGCACCTCGTCCGGCTCGCGCCCCTCCGACTGCTGCATCCCCCCAGTACCTCCCCCGCGGGACGCCACGTCGGTGCGCCCGGCACGGCGTGTCGCGTACCGGAGCGGCATCTCGCGGAGAGGGAGGGGAGGGCGCGGGAGCTCGCGTCAGGACTCGAACCAGCCCCGGGGGTGGTGGTCGGCCGTGAGGGGCGTGCGCGGCCGGGTCGGGCGGGCCCAGCGGACGGCGTTCGCCAGCACGCGCCGGATGTCCGGGTGGTGGTAGACGGGGTAGTCCTGGTCGCCGGGCGAGAAGTAGAAGACCTTCCCGAGGCCGCGGGTGTAGGTCACGCCGGAGCGGAACACCTCGCCGCCGGTGAACGTCGACAGGAACACCGTCTCCTCCGGCACCGGGATGTCGAAGTACTCGCCGTACATCTCCTGCTCGGGGATGATCAGCGGGCTGGGCACGCCCTCGGCGATCGGATGCGTGGGCGCGATCGTCCAGACCAGCTCGCGGTCGCGGTCGTTGCGCCACTTCAGCGAGCAGGTCGTGCCCATGAGCGCCTTGAAGATCGACGAGTAGTGGCCCGAGTGCAGGACCAGGATCCCCATCCCCTCCTGCACGTGCCGCAGGACGCGCTGGACGACCTCGTCCGACACCTCCTCGTGCGCGATGTGCCCCCACCACAGCAGCACGTCCGTCGTCGCGAGCGCCTCCTCGGTGAGCCCGTGCTCGGGCTCGGGGAGCGTCGCGGTGCGCACCGAGACGGCGTCGCCGAGCGACTCCGCGAGCCCGTCCGCGATGACGCGGTGGATGCCGTCCGGGTAGTGGCGCAGCACGGTCTCGTCGCCGCGGGTCTCGTGGCGGAACTCGTTCCAGACGAGGACCTCGATCGGGGCGCTCATGCGACCGCCACCTCCTGCTTCTCGGCGGCGGAGCGGTAGATCGCGTCGACCACCCGGCTGCGGTGCAGCGCGTACTCGCCGTAGTGGCCGGAGTAGCGGGGGCCGCCCGCGGGCGCGTCGGCTCCCGAGGCGATCGCCTCCAGGAACTCGGCGATGACGGAGCGGTGGTGCCCGGCGGGGACCTTCACGTCGGGGTGCGAGACGGTCGGCGCTCCGGCGACCTCGGAGTAGAGCGTCAGAGTCCCCTCCGTGGCGTAGTCGGCGATGTGGAGGCGCGCGCCCCCGGCCGAGCCGAGCATCTCGACCTCGATGTCCTCGTCGACCTTCGAGTAGCTGGCCCAGGAGGCGTCGAGCTGGAGCGAGCGGCCGTTGTCGAGGCGCAGCAGGGCGCTCGAGAAGTCCTCCACCTCGAACGCGTGCGTGCCGGTGGCGGCGACGCCGTGCGGGCGCCCTCCGCGGCCGGAGCGGCCGATCTCGCCGTACGCGACCGCCGAGACGCTGGTCACGCGCGGCTCGTCGAGCAGGTGTAGCGCGATGTCGAGCACGTGGGAGCCGAGGTCGATCAGCGGGCCGCCGCCGGCGAGCTCCTTGCTCGTGAACCAGGAGCCGATGCCGGGGATGCCGGTGCGCCGCTGCCAGCTCGCGCGGGCGTGGTAGACGTCGCCCAGCGGCGCGTCGTCGAGGTAGTCGCGGAGGAAGGCGACGTCGGCGCGGCGGCGGTGGTTGTACGCGATCTCGAGCACCCGGTCGTTCGTGCGGGCGGCCTCGACCATCTCGGCCGCCAGCTCAGCGGTGGTGGCGAGCGGCTTCTCGCAAAAGACGTGCTTGCCGCTCGCGAGCGCGGCCACGGCGATCGGGTGGTGCAGGTGGTTCGGGACGCCGATGGAGACGACGTCGAGGTCGTCGCGGGCGACGAGGTCCTCCCAGTCGGCGTAGAGGTCGGGGACGCCGCGGGTCGCTCCGAGTGCGTGCAGGCGCGCCTCCTCCTGGCCGGCGAGCGCGACGACGCGGGCGCCGGGCAGGGACTGGAAGGCGTCGAGGTGGGTGGTGCCGGCGAAGCCGAGGCCGACGACCCCCACGCGCAGCTCAGTGGTGTTCTCTGTCATGCGCCGAGCCTACTCGAATCGATTCGAGCACTCCATTGGCGGTGCGGCTTCCCGGAGCATCCGGCAGGCCGGCTTCAGGCCGCGAGGCGCGCCTCGAGCGCGGCGAGCGACGCGCGCAGGGCGGGCGCCTCGAGGGCGTCGCCGTCGGCGGCGGCGTGCGCGGCGGCGAACGCCTGGACCTGGCGGTGCAGCTCGACGCGGGTCCCGCCGCGGGCGACGACCGCGAGCCGCTCGGCGAGGCGCACGCCGGCGCGGACGACGAGCGGCTGCTCCATCGCGTACGAGCGCAGGGCGAGGAACACGTCGGCCAGAAGCTCGCCCGCTCGAGGCCACGGAACGACCAGGCGGACGACTCCGTCGGCGTCGGAGTAGCGGCCGCGCGCCTCCGGCCGACCGCAGAGGTCGACGAGCGCGCTGGTCAGGGCCTCGACGGCGCCGACCGCGGTGTACGGGTCGTTGGTGCCGGTCGCGAGCCCGCGGACTCCGATCTCGACCACCTGCTGGACGGCGTAGCGGAGGTCCTGGTGCGGGGTGCGCGCGTCGGCGACGACGACCGCGGCGACCGCCTCCTCCTGGGCGACGGACCCCTCCAGGACCTCGAGCACCGGGTCGCCGACGAGGACGTGGTCGCCGGGCAGCGCGAGCACCCGGAGCCGCGCGTCGCCGCGGCGGGCCAGGGCGACCAGCCGCTCGACCTCGAGCTGCTCGACGTAGCCCCCGCGCACCGCACACAGCACGACCGGCTCGCGCCCCGCCGGCGGCAGGGCCTCCTCCGCGAGCAGGGCCTCCTCCGCGTCCACCGGCTCCTCACCGTCCTCCGGATGCAGTCGCTCGATCACGTCGACGAGCTCGCCGAGCACCCGCTGCTGCAGCGTCGTCACCTGCACCGACAGCGCGATGTGGTGGATGAAGTAGACGAGCACCGCGACGTCGCCCACCGCGAGCAGCACCGAGAACGAGACGGCCACCACCGGCACGAACGTCAGCGACGCGTCCTCCTCGGTGTGCACCGCGCGCAGCACGATCAGCGAGTACAGGAACGTGGACGTGAGCACCGCCAGGACGACCTGGTTGCCGCGGTCGGCCATGAAGTTGCGGACCAGCCGGGGCCCGTAGGCGGAGGACGTGGTCGCCAGCACCGAGATCGTGATCGAGAACGAGGTCGCGGCGACGCCCAGCATCGTCCCGCCGATCGCCGAGAGGATCGCCCGGCCGCCGGTCGGCGACAGGTCCTCGATCAGGGGGATGTCGCTGACGCCGGCGCGGACCAGCAGATGGTCGACCTCGACCAGCCCCAGCGCCAGCCCGACGGCGAGGACGCCGAACAGGGCCGGGAGGAACCAGAAGGATTCGCGGAGGTGGAGGAGCCGGGAGCGCATCCTCGAAGGCTAGAGCGGCGCCTCCTCGCGGGCCGCGCCGCCGCGGAGGCTTGCGCGCCGGGCCGGGACGTGCCGCGGAGGCGACGTCGCGTCAGGGCCGTCCGCACTGCGGGGGCGTCGTCGCGACGGACGCCGGACGCACCGGAGGCGCCGACCCCCGGGGATCGGCGCCTCCGCAGGGCGTCAGGTGACGTTAATGAGCGTGCGCTGCCAGCCGGAGGATCCGTCGGGCGCGACCGGCGCGCGGTCCTCGATCTGAACCATGCCGTTCTTGTCGACCGCGCGGACCGCGACGTAGTGCGAGCCGGGCTGGGCGTCCCAGTCGACGAACCACTGCACCCAGGTGTCGAGGTTGACCGGGGTCGAGAGCGTCGCCTCCTGCCAGTCGCCGTTGTCGATGCTCACCTCGACCTTCTCGATGCCGATGCTCTGCGCCCAGGCGACGCCCGCGATCTTGAGAGCGCCCGAGGTGACGGGGACGCCGATCCGCGGGGTGTCGATCCGCGAGGACATCTTGATGGGGGCCTCGGCGGAGTAGCCGCGCGGGGTCCAGTAGGCCTGGTCGGCCTCGAAGGTGGTGACCTTGAGCTCGGTGAGCCACTTGGTGGCCGAGACGTAGCCGTAGAGGCCGGGCACGATCATCCGCACCGGGAAGCCGTGCTCGAACGGGAGGGGCTCGCCGTTCATGCCGACGGCGAGGATCGCGTCGAGGTTCTCGTCCGTGACCGCGGTGATCGGGGTGGACGCCGTGTAGCCGTCGCTGCTGGTCGAGAGGAGCATGTCGGCTCCGCTCTGCACGCCGGCCATCTTCAGCACGTCGCGCAGGGGGACGCCGAGCCACTTGGCGTTGCCGACGAGGTTGCCGCCGACCTGGTTCGAGACGCAGGTGAGGGTGATGCCGTACTCGTCGAGGCCCATGTCGAAGATCTGCTGGAGGTTCAGCGTCACCTCGCGGTCGACCATGCCGGTGATCTTCAGCGACCAGGCCGACGGGTCCAGGTTGGGCACGGTGAGGGCGGTGTCGACGCGGTAGAAGTCGGCGTTCGGCGTGTAGAGCGGGGTGATGCCCTCGATGTCGAGCTCGGCGCCCGCGGGGACCGAGACGGTGCTGCGCGGGGACGGCAGGCGCAGGGCGTCGCGGACACCGGCGAGGGAGGAGGTCGCCGCGTTGACCAGGCGGGCACCGGTGCCGACGACTGCCGCGCCGACGGCGGAGATCAGCGCGATGCGGAAGAAGCCGCGGCGCTCGAGGGCGCCCGGACGGGCCTCGGAGGATGTTCCCCTGGCCTCCGAGGCCCGGGCCGCACGCCAGCCGCGCAGGCGCGTGAAGAGGAGGTGCATGACGACGACGGCGACGACGAGTCCGACCAGCGTGGGCACCGCAGCGAGCGGCGACGCTCCGGTGCGGGTCACGATGGCGGCGATCGAGAGGCCGCCGGCGATCACGAGCAGCACCTGGCCGAGCGGCGGGCGGACCAGCTGGAGCACTCCGGCGATCGCGGCGGCGACGACGACCGCGGCGCCCACGCTGCCGAGCAGGAAGGTCTTGTCGTTCTCGCCGAACGTCTCGATCGCGAACTCCTTGAGCGGGCGCGGGACGATGTCGACGATGAAGGCGCCGAGCGCGAGCACGGGGCTCGCGGTGCGGGCGACCGCGAGGGCGATGAGCTCGGCGACGGCGAGGAGGACTCCGCCCGTGACGATGCCCGCGAGGGCGGCGAGCAGGAAGTAGAGAGCTCGATGCTCGCGCACGGGTGCCGCTGTCTGGTTCATGGAGGAGAGTTTTCTCCCGCGACCTGCCGTTTCCCAGGGTGTCCCTGGTTTGGTCGTGTAGGCGCCTTTTTCATAACGAACAGGTAACGCACAGCGGCGGCATCTCGACGGGATCACCTCTCGCTCGGCCCGCCGCCGGGCCTCACCGCGCGCGACGCCCCCGCCGGAGGACCGCCGCGTTCGCGGTGACGATGAGGGCGATGCCGATCCATCCGGCCGCGCCGACGTCCTGCCCGAGCACGACCGCGCCGATGAGGGCGGCCAGGACGGGGTTGGCGCTCATGAGCGTCCCGAACACGCCCGCCGGGAGCCTCCGGAGCGCGATCACGTCGGCCACGAACGGGACGGCCGTCGCCAGGACGCCGGCGCCGACCGCCAGGAGCACGGTGCCCGCGTCGGGGCGGGTCGAGACGAGCGTCCAGACGGCGACGGGCAGGAAGACGGCGGCGGAGATCCCGGTCGCCGTGGCGGTCCCCTGCGCTCCGGGCAGACGGAGTCCGATGATCCGGTTGAGCAGGATGTACGCGGCCCAGCAGCACGCGGCCGCGAGACCGAGCGCGATCCCCACCTGGTCGGACGATGGCCTCGGCCCGGCGATCGCGACGACGCCTGCTCCGGCGACGAGGGCGCAGAGCGCGCTGGTCCTGCTCCGGGAGCCGAGGAGCGCGACCGCTAGCGGCCCGCAGAACTCCAGGGTCACCGCCAGCCCCAGCCCGATGCGGTCGATGGCCGCGTAGAGCGTGAGGTTCATCGCTCCGAACACCACGGCGAGGAGCAGGACGGGCCACCACTGCGCGCGGGTCAGGTCGCGGATCCGCGGCCGCACGACCGGGAGGAGGATCAGCGCGGCGACGATCTGCCGGACGGCGACCACTCCGACGGATCCCAGGACCGGGAAGGCCAGAGTCCCGGAGGCCGCCCCGAGCTGGTTCGAGAGGGCGCTCGCGAGGGCGGTCGCGACGCCGACGGTCCGGCCGTCGCCGGGGAGCTGCTTCGTCATGCCGGAAGTCTGCGAGCCGTCCGGCCCCGGCTCACAATGCATCACCGGTCCGATCGATGCGGGAACCGCATGAATAGGATGCGGTCATGGGTCTGGAACTGCGCCACCTCCGGTCGTTCGTCGGCGTCGTGGACGCCGGGACCTTCACCGACGCGGGGATCGACCTCGGCATCTCCCAGACGGCGGTCTCCCGCAACGTCGCGGCGCTCGAGTCCGTCCTCGGACGAAGGCTCCTCCACCGGACGACCCGCAGCGTCGAGCTCGCGCCGGCGGGCGAGCGGGTGCTGCGGCACGCCCGCCGCGTCCTGGCCGTCGTCGACGATCTGCGCGAGGAGGCGGCGGCCGGGACGGACACGATCCGGATCGGCTACGCCTGGTCGGCTCTCGGCGAGCACACCCAGGAGTTCCAGCGCCGCTGGGCCGCGGCGCTCCCCCGCCACGAGCTGCGGCTGATCCGCTCCAACACGCCCACCGCGGGGCTCGCGGAGGGCCTCAGCGATCTCGCGATCCTCCGGCGCGGATCTCCGGCTGCGGACGTCGAGTCGGCTCTGATCGGCACCGAGAAGCGCTACTGCGCCCTGTCCGTCGACGACCCGCTCGCCGCGAAGCGCACGGTCACCCTCGCCCAGGTGGCGACCGCTCCGCTCGCGCTCGACGACCGGACCGGGAGCACCCGGCTCGACCTCTGGCCCGAGCACGACCGGCCGCGGATCACCGTCCCGACGACCGACGTCGACGACTGGCTCACGGTGATCAGCAGCGGCTCCGCCCGCGGAGTGACCGCGGAGTCGACGGTGAGCCAGTACCGACGGCAGGGCCTCGCCTACCGGGTCGTCCGAGACGCCCCGCCGGTCCCCGTGCACGCCGCGTGGATCCGGAGCGACCCGCCGCCCGTCCTGGGCGACGTCATCGGGCTGCTCCAGGGCCTCTACCGCGCCTCCGACTGACGACGACGGCCGCCGGGGGCGATCCCCGGCGGCCGTCGTCGTCACGTCACTTGCAGGTGAGAGCGGAGTACGCGGCCTGCTTCGTGGTCGTCACTGCGGCTCCGTCCAGGGTGGCCGTCGCGGTCACCGTCGCCGAGCCCGCGGCCACCGAGGCGGCGCGGGTGGTGAAGGCGTGGGACGCGCTCGACCCCGGAGCGATCCCGGTGAACGACTTCGAGCCCCAGGAGGACGCGATGGTGATCGCCGCTGGGACCTTCGCGTCGTTCCGAGCGGAGACCGTCACCACGACCTTGCCCGCCACGCAGCGGCTGGTGGCCGCCACGGTCGTCGGTACCGTCGCCGCGGAGGCGCGGACGATGGAGAGGCGGTAGGTCGCTGTCGTCGTGTGGTCCTGCGCCGACGACTCGACGACCACGCTCGTCGTGCCCGACGCCGCGAGCGGCACCGTGCGGCGGAGGGTGTCGTCGATCAGCACGCCGTCGACCTTCACCAGGCCGCTGGGCACGGCCGGGTCCAGGTCGAGCGAGACGCTCGTCGTGCCGGCCGGCACCGTGAGCGTGTGGTCCCTGACCCCGGCGGCGAGAGCCGGCGAGAGCGTCCCGACGTCGGAGGAGAGCTTCGTCAGCTCCGGGTCCGCAGCGTAGGTGGTCGACTCGGTCGTGTAGACCCCGAAGACACCGCCGACGTAGCTGGATCCGGTGCCCTGGAAGCGCACCGTGACGACGGGGATCTTCTGCCCCTTCGCGTCGAGCACGTACTTCCCGCTCTGGTCGCGCTTGTAGCTGTCCTTCGCGGCGAGACCGCTGAGGATCGACGCCGGGATCCGGTCGTACTGGACGTACCAGCTCGTCGCTCCGGCCGCTCCCGAGACCACCTCGGTCTTGAGCTTCACGTCGTTGAGGTAGACGTCGAAGGTGCGTCCCGCGTCGCCGCCGTAGTAGCGGACCCCGAGGTAGTTCGCCGGCAGAGCCGGGTCGACGATCATGTCGTACTGGAAGTACGCCTCCGCCGAGCGCTCGCCGTCGCGGTACCCCTCGCCGCGCCAGGTCCCCACCGAGGACCGCGCGGTCTTGTAGTTCTTGTCGGCCTCGCTGTTGTTGTTGTCGAAGGAGGTGAGGGAGTCGATCGTCGTCTCGTCGACGCGCAGCTGCTCCTTCTGCGTCCGGATCAGCTCCTGGGCCGCGGCCGAGTCGGGCTCGATCAGGGTCATGTAGGTCGCGTAGCGGGCGTTGTAGAGGCTGTAGTACGGAGTGAACACCCGGGCGGCGGACGCGGCGTCGACGTTCTTCATGCCGAAGCGCATCGTCGTGCGGCCGTTGCCGTCCGCGCCGTCGGGCAGGCGGACCAGGTTGCCGCGGACCGCGGACTTCCAGGCCGCGGAGTCCGCGACGACGACGTTCGAGTTCACGGACTTGTCGGCCGTGCCCATGCGCACCAGGACGCCGGCGACGTAGGACGCCTCGACGTTCGAGCGGTTGAGCTCGGTCGCCAGCAGCACCGGTCCGTAGCGGAACGCGGTCCAGTCGGGGTTCTCCGTGTCCGCGACCGCGCTGACCGCGGCGGGCAGCTTCCAGGTCAGCACGTCACCGGCGGCGACGGCGACCGAGACGTATCCGGCCTGGGCCGTGACGGCACGGACGGCACCGTTCACGGTGAGCGTCGGCGCTCCGTCGATCCAGGACGGCACGCGCAGCTTGAGGGTCGTGTCCGCGGCCACGGCTCCTCCGGCCAGCGCTTCGACCCTCAGGGTCGCCGTGTCCGTGCTCGGGATGTCCGCCGTCTGGGTCAGCCGGAGGTTGTTCGCGGAGGAGCGGAGGACCGAGGAGCGGAACTGGTTCACGAAGACGGTCTTCGGCTTCTCGAAGTAGATCGAGTCGCCGAGCTTGGTGAAGCTCTCGATACCCGAGCCGTGGTCGCACCAGAACTCGTCGAGCTCGTGCCCGAAGACTTTGGCGTAGCCCGCGGTCTGCGGCTGGAAGTAGGTCACCATGCCGGTGTCCGGGTTCTGCACCGAGAGGACGCCGTTGATGAACGTCTCCTCGTAGAAGTCGGCGTACTTCACGTCCTCGGTCACCTGGAACAGCGCCCGGGTGAGCTTGAGCATGTTGTAGATGTTGCAGCCCTCGGAGGTCGAGTTCTCGCCGTAGCCGGTGGTCTGGCCGTTCGTGGCGTACTCGTACAGGGTGCCGGGTGCGTGGAAGTGCTCGGACTGGCTGTTGCCGCCGTTGGCGTAGGTGTGGGTCTCGTCGACCATGCGCCAGAAGTTCTCGGCGGCACGGCGGTACATGTCGAGATCCGACTTCTCCGCGGCGGTGAGCGTGGCGTAGAGCGCCGGGTCGTCGGTGAAGACGCGGTAGCGCTTCAGCGCGCCGATCAGCTTCGGGACGGTCGTGTTCGCGTGCAGCCCGTTGAGGACGTCCTCGTTGTTCGCGAGCTTCTGGAACAGCGCGGTCTCGTCGAAGTACTCGGCCGCGCGCTTGTGCGCCGGGTCGTGCGTGGTCTCGTACAGGCGGTAGAGCGCCTCGTTCATTCCGCCGTACTCCGTGTTCAGGAGCTGCCCGGGGTTGGCCTGGCGGCCCGCCCAGGCGGTGATCCAGCTGCCGAAGCCGCCGGCGACGACGAGCGCCTTCTGCGAGACGGCGTCGGGCGCCTGGTCGTGGGCGTCGAGGAGGCCTGCGAGCACCTTGTGCAGGTTGTAGAAGGGGACGAGCAGGCCGTCGCCGCCCGAGGGGAGGTAGCGGGTCGGGAACGGCGAGACGTAGCCGGCGTTCGCGGGGTCCTTCAGCGCGTAGGCGTCCTGGACCTTCTTCAAACCGTCGACGGAAGCGGTGAGCTTCGCGAGCAGAGCCGCCTTGGTGGCCGCGTCCTCCTCGGTCGCGTAGGCCTGCGAGAGCGCCGAGAGGTAGTGGCCGAAGAAGTGGCCCTGGAACCGGGTGCCGTTCTCGCGCTCCCAACCCCCGTATCCGCCGCTGGTGGTCGGCGTGAGCCCGGCCTCGCGGTAGAAGGAGTAGAGGAACATCTCGGGGTCGAGGCTCAGCAGGTACTCGACGGTCTGCTGCTCCCCGTTCTCGAGGTAGGGGTCCTGCACGGAGACGTCGGACAGGCCGGCCTCCAGAAGGTAGTTCGACGTCTTCACTCCCCGGGGCTGCACCTGGAGAGTGTAGGTCTTCGTGACCGCGGTGCTGCCCCCGTAGGTGGCGGAGCCGGTGAGGACGACCTGCGTCGCGGAGCCGGTGGGCGGCGTGACCGCGGCCGTGCCTCCGCTGATCGCGACGGTCGCCGGGTCGGAGGAGGTCCAGCTGAGGGCGGACCCCTTCGCGCCGACGGTGGGCAGGGTGAAGCCGGTGCTGGTGCTCGCGGGCGGGGCGACCAGCTCGAGGTCGGCCCGGGCGATGCTCGCGGGGTCGAAGGAGGGGTTCCCGGCCTTCGTCAGGGCGACGACGTCGGTGGTGGTGGCGACGCCGTTGTAGAGCGCGTAGTCGTCGAGCAGGCCGCGCAGGTGCGCGCCGTTGTACTGGGGGCCGTTGAAGCCGAGGGTCTTCGTCGACGTGCTCTCGGAGCCGAGGACGCCGGACGCGGAGGAGGACGGCGCGGTCTTGACGACGGCGGTCTGCTTCACCCCGTTGCGGTAGAAGGCGACGGCCTTGGTGCTCTTGTCGTACGTGGCGACCACGTGCGTCCACTCCCCCGCGGGGAAGAAGCCGGAGCGCGCGGTCTCGACGGCGACCTTGTACGGCTGACCGCCGGACGGGCCGATCGAGAGGGCGAGCGGGGTGCCGTCGCCCTCGGAGGTGAGGTACCAGCCGTCGGAGTTGTAGGCGGTCTTGTTCCAGGTGAAGACCTGCTCACCGGTCATCGCGCTGGTCGGCTTGTACCAGAAGGAGACGGTGAGGTCGGCGGGCTGCAGCGCCGCCGCAGTGCCGAGCGAGATCGCGTTCGATCCGGTGAACTCGAACGCCCGGCCGTTCAGGCCGGTGCCGTAGGAGGCCGTGCCCTTCTGCATCCCGAGGGCGGTACCGCGACCGCTGGTGTCGGCGAGCGACCCGTCGAACGGGAGCTCGAGCACCTTCGCGGCGTCGAGCGAGGTGGTGGGGGCGGCCTGGGCCGTGGGGCCGACCGACAGGAGACCCGCCGTCAGCGCCATCACCGCCACGGTGGCCAGGGGGAGTCGTCGTCTCATTCGTGAGGCCTCTCGTCGTTGAGAAATCCGGCCCAGGGGGGCGGGCCGCCTCGAATGTTACCGTTAACAATAGTTTTCGGTGAGGTTTCGGTGAGAGGACTGACAGGGTCCTCGAGCGCTCAGCGGCGCCGGTCCAGAGCCGCCCGGAGGTACGGAGCGGTGCGGCTGCCCGCGGCCTCGGCGACCTCCTCCGGAGTGCCCGTCGCGACCACCGAGCCGCCGGCCCGGCCCGCCCCCGGGCCGAGGTCCACGACCCAGTCCGCGTCGGCGACGACGCGCATGTCGTGCTCGACGACGATCACCGTGTTGCCCGCGTCGACCAGGTGCTGCAGGTGCTCGAGCAGGCGGTCGGCGTCGGCGGGGTGCAGGCCCGACGTCGGCTCGTCGAGCAGGTAGAGCGTGTCCCCGCGCTGGGCGCGACGCAGCTCCGAGGCGAGCTTCACCCGCTGCGCCTCTCCCCCGGACAGCTCGGGCGCCGGCTGGCCGAGCGAGACGTAGCCGAGCCCCACGTCCACCAGAGCGTCGAGGTGGCGGGCGACCTCGCGGTCCTCGGCGAACGCCTCGCGCGCGTCGGCGACGCTCAGCGCGAGGACGTCGGCGATCGTCCGGCCGCCGAGGGTGACCTCGAGGGTCTCGTCGTTGTACCGGGTGCCGCCGCACGCCGTGCAGGGCGCCTCGACGGTCGGGAGGAACAGCAGCTCCACCTCCACGGAGCCCTCGCCCTTGCAGACGGGGCAGCGCCCGCTGGGCAGGTTGAAGGAGAAGCGGCTCGCCGAGAAGCGGCGGCGCTTCGCCTCCGGGGTGGCCGCGAAGAGCGTCCGCACCCGGTCGAACAGACCCGTGTAGGTCGCGACGTTCGAGCGCGAGGTCCGGCCGATCGGGGTCTGGGTCACCTGCACCACCCGGCGCAGGCGGTCCGCGGGCCCGGAGGCGGTGCCGCGGGTCGCCGCCGCCGCCGCGTCGAGCAGCGGGTCCGCCTCCCCGCCCTCCTCCGCCGGCGCGTCCTCGGCGACGTCGGCGCGGAGCGAGGCGCGCAGCAGATCGGGCAGCGCCTGGTTCACGAGCGTCGACTTGCCCGATCCGGAGACACCGGTGACCGCGGTGAGCACCCCGACCGGGAACGCGACGGAGAGGTCGTCGAGGGTGTGCCGCGAGACTCCTTCCAGCTCGATCCACTGCTCCGCGGTGCGGCGGGAGCGCAGCGGCGCCGGGTCGCCCTCGGGGAAGAGGTAGCGGCGGGTGACGGAGTCGCGGGCGCCCGGCAGGCCGTCGAGCGGGCCGGAGTAGACGACGGTGCCGCCCCCCGACCCCGCGCCCGGGCCGATGTCGACGATCCAGTCGGCCTCGCGGATGACGTCGAGGGAGTGCTCGACGAAGAAGACGGTGTTGCCGGTCGCCCGCAGGGTCCGCAGGATGCCGAGCAGCGCCTCCGTGTCGGCGGGGTGCAGGCCCGTGGACGGCTCGTCGAGCACGAAGACGACGCCGAAGAGGCGCGAGAGCACCTGCGTCGCGAGGCGCATCCGCTGGAGCTCCCCCGAGGAGAGCGTCGGCGTGGAGCGGTCGAGCGAGAGGTGGCCGAGGCCCAGGTCGACGATCGGCGCGAGGCGGGCGACGAGGTCCTCGACCAGCCGCTGCGCGGCCAGGCGGGTCTGCGGAGCGCCGTCGGCCGGGGTCCAGCCGGGCTCCAGCACGCGCCGCGCGACGACGACCAGCTCCTCAAGCGGGAGCGCTGACAGCTCGGTGATGTCGAGCCCCTCGAAGGTGACGGCGAGCGCGTCGGGCTTCAGCCTCCGGCCGCCGCACACCGGGCAGGCGACGCTGACGACGAACGAGGCCGCGCGCTCGCGCATCCGGGCGCTCTTCGAGCCGGCGAAGGTGTCGAGCACGTAGCGGCGCACCCCGAGGAACGTGCTCATGTAGCGCGGCTCGTCACCGGCGGCCACGGCCGCGCGCACCTCCGCGGGAGAGCGGTCGGTCCACACGGGAACCTGCGGGGAGTCGGGAGTGTGCAGGATCCAGTCGCGGTCCTCCGCGGGCAGGTCGCGCCACGGAGCGTCGATGTCGTGTCCGAGCGAGATCAGGCTGTCGCGCAGTTGCTTGCCGTGCCAGGCGGTCGGCCAGGCGGCGAGCGCCCCGTCGCGGATCGAGAGGGAGTCGTCCGGCACCATCAGCTCGTCGGGGACGTCGTAGACCCGGCCGATGCCGTGGCAGCTGGGGCACGCGCCCTGCACGGTGTTGGCCGAGAAGTCCTCTGCGAGCAGCATCGGCGCGCCCTCGGGGTAGGCGCCGATGCGCGAGAACACCATCCGCACCACGCTCGAGAGCGTCGTCGCACTGCCGACCGTGGAGCGGGCCGAGCCTCCGGAGCGCCGCTGCGGGAGGGCGACGGCCGGCGGCAGGCCCTCGATCGAGTCGACGTCCGGCACGCCGACCTGGTCGATCAGCCGCCGCGCGTAGGGGGCGACCGACTCGAAGTAGCGGCGCTGCGCCTCCGCGTAGAGCGTGCCGAAGGCGAGCGAGCTCTTGCCCGATCCGGAGACCCCCGTGAAGGCGACGAGGGCGTCGCGCGGCACGTCGACGTCGATGCTCCGGAGGTTGTTCTCGCGGGCGCCGCGCACGCGGACGCGGTCGAGGGGGTCGGTGGTTCCAGGCGCGCTCATCCGTACAGCCTGCCGTGCCGGGATGTGGGGCGGCCGCCGCGGAGCTCCGAGGCGCTCGACGCCGAGACGGCCCGCTCCCGGCCGAGGCACCGCAGTGGGGCGGTGTCTCGGCGGGGGCGGGCCGTCTCGGCGTCAGCGGCGCGCGTGCGTCAGCAGGTGCGCGCCGGGTAGGCCGCGGTCAGGGCGCCCGCGGTGAGCGAGGCGGCCGGGACCGAGGCCTGACGGGTGGTGAAGGCGGCCGAGGCGCTGGCGCCGGGGGCGGCGGTCAGCGTCTGCGAGGCGCCGAACGGCGAGCGGATGACGACCGAGAGGGGCGTCGTGCCCGTGTTCTTCACCACTCCGGTGAGGACGACCTTGCCCGCGACGCAGCGGGTGGACGCGGTGAGCGTCGAGGTCGGTGCCGTCACCACCACGGTCGCGGTGACCGTGACGGCCGTGGAGCTCGAGAGCCGACGGTCGGCGGCGTTGTAGGCCGTCGATCCGTTCGCGCCCACCCACTGGTTGTCGTTCGCACCGATCGTGCGGACGACTCCGGTGACGGAGTAGCGGCCGGGCGCCGTCGCCACCGCGGAGGTGTTCCAGGTGACCGGCTGCGAGGCGGTGCCCCGGTTGTAGGCGAGCACGACGTCGGCGCGGGCGGGCAGAGCCGCCGCGGCGTCGGTGCCGGAGGCGACCGTCACCTCGCCGAGGTCCGAGCGGACCGCGGAGGCGGCGTCGGCCGAGCGGACCTCGGCGTACTGCCCCGCGGTCAGCGAGACGATGCCGCCGTGCTTGGTCGACGAGGCGAGCGAGAAGCCCGGGTCGGTGAGCTGGGTCCAGCCCGTGTCGAGGTCGTTCGTCACCATCGGCTTGTAGCCGGTCGCGGGGATCACGTCGACGTACAGGTACCAGGTGTCCTCGCCGTGGTCCTTGAACACCGCGGGGCCCTCGACCCCACCGGGGTTGCCGCCGGACCACACCGCGCCGATGCGCGACTGGATCTGCGTCCACGAGGTCGTCGGCAGCCACCAGGTCGCCGAGGTGGTCGACTCCATGTAGATGCCCTTGCCGGTGCCGTTGTCCTTCGAGATCCGGTAGGTCGTGCCGGAGTCCTGGATCAGCGTGGTGTCGATCGTGTCGGCCCCGGTGTCGATGAAGGTGCCGCCGTACGAGTAGGTGGCCTGCGTGAAGTCCGTGGTCGCTCCCCAGAGCACGCGGGAGGATCCGGTGCCCGGCGTGTGCGCCGCGGTCGGGTAGACCGTCGAGGACCAGTAGACGACGAACGCGCCCTTGCCGGGTCCCGCGTAGTCCGGCACCCACGTGGCCTCGGGAGCCCACATCATGCCGGCCTCGAGCTTCTTCGTCCCCGCGGCGTCGAGCGCCACGTCGAACTGGCGGACGTCGCTCCACGACACGAGGTCGCTCGACTCCCAGACGTTCATCTTCGTGCTGCCCTTGGTGGTCCAGTAGCACCAGGTGTCGCAGGTGCTGGGGCCCCGGTCGCCGCCGAAGACGCGGAGGTCCGTGGCGATGATGTAGTACTTCTTCGTGTCGGGGTTGTAGGTCAGGTACGGGTCGCGGACACCGGTGGTGCCGAGGTCGGAGGCCAGGATCGGCTTCGCACCGTTGAGCGGGTCCCACTTCTCCGGGTCGTCGCCGCGGGAGACGTCGAGGTAGATCTTCTCGGCGTAGCCCTGGGAGTCCTCGACGAAGTGGACCATCATGTAGCCGTAGGGGGTGTCGACGCCGACCTGCGGCTCGACCGTCACGGCGATCGAACGGGTCTGCACGATTCCGCGGATCGACGCCGTCGCGGTGAGCGACGAGGTGCGCGCGGCCTGGCCCACGGCGGGGCGGTCGGCGCTGAGGGTGCGGCCGTCGGCCGAGACGCGCAGGGTCGGGTCGCTGGAGGACCAGGTCACCGCTCCCCCGTAGTCGGGCAGGTTCGTGGTCGAGTCGTCGACGGTGAGCGGGGCGACCCCGGCCAGCACGGCGGCGGCGATCGGGGAGAACGTGGAGGCGTGAGGCTTCGCGTCGACGCTCGACACGGCCACCACCTCCGCCCCGGTGAGCGCGCGGTCGTAGACGCGGAACGCCGAGACCTCGCCCGTGTAGAACGGGTCGGGGTACGGTGCGCGGCCGATCGTGTTGAGCGACTGGTCGGCCACCGACGAGGGGCGCAGGGCGGTGGGCGCCGAGGCGACCTGGACGCCGTCGACGAAGAACGAGATCGTGCCGGCGCTGCCGTCGATCACCGACGTGAGGCTGTACCAGCGGTCGGCGGTGAGGGCGGAGGCGCTGCGGGCGTTGTTCTCGCCGTTCCCTCCGCTGGTCGTGATCGCGGTGCGCACGCGATCGCGGACGGACGCGAACCAGTACTGGTTCGTACTGTCGCTGCCGATGTTCCACAGGAAGTGGAAGTTCGAGAGCATCGACGCGTCGGCGCGGGTCTCGATCGTGACGGTGGCCGACGAGCGGCCGGTCAGCAGGTTCGCGGGCAGCTGCACCCAGGGGGCGGTGGTGCTGCTCTTGGGGCCGCCGGTGAGGCGGAGCGACGTGCCGGTCCAGAGCGCGTCGGTCGCGTTGCGGACGGTGGCGGCTCCCACGCCTCCGCTCACGGTGTTCGGGACCGTGCTGCCGGTGGTCTGCGTGAACCGGTAGTCGGCGAGGAGGCCCTGCTGCGGGATCACGGCATCGGCCGCCTGCGCGGCCGGAGCCGGGGCGACGAGGCCCGAGAGCAGCACTGCTCCGAGGCCGAGCGCGGCGAGCGCTGCGCGCAGCGGCGCTCGCCGCGCGGGTGTGGTGGTGGGGGGCATGGTGCTCCTTCAGTGGAGTGGTGCGGTTCAGGGAGGGGGAGAGGATCTCGGGGTGCCGAGCCCTGCTGGGTCGAGCAGCGCCGTCAGGGGCGTGTCGGAGCCTGTGTGCGGAGCACGAAGGGCTCGATACGCCGCCGGGCGGCTGCTCGACCGGCAGGGAGGGGCAGCCGCTCGACCGGCACGAGGGATCAGCCGCCGGGGTTCGTGTCGGTGTACCCGGTGGTCGGGGCGGTGGTGCCGAGTGCCGCGAGGGTGGGCGCCCTCCGCATCACGACGGGGTTGCCCGGGCTGTCGCGACCATGGAGCAGTCGCCGTCGTGGAACTCGATCGCGGGGTCGGCGGTGTCCGGCGCGATCGGGTCGGTGGAGGTCGGCTTGTCGAGGGCGACGGCCGGGGAGGCGGCGGTGAAGGGCAGCGGAGCCACCGCGGCGAGGAGGATCAGCAGCCCGGCCGTGTGGCGGCGCCGGAGCCCCGCGGATCGGGGGAGCTCGGCGTCGACGGGCGTCGATGCGGTCGTCATCGTGACTCCATCGTCAGGGGCGGCGTGGGGCCCGGAGGCGCACCGTGAGCGGCGCGCCCCCGGGGGCGCGCCGCTCACGGTGCGCCTCCGGGCCCCACGC
>NZ_PSVD01000012.1:0-83677 GCF_002932035.1 Rathayibacter sp. AY1F6
GGGGCCCCGTTCACGTACCCGGCGAGGAACGCGCCCTGCGGGTCCGGCGAGAGGCCGGCTCCGTCGAGCATGTCGGCGACCAGGCCGGTCGGATCGGCGTCGATGAGGTGGGGGGCGAAAGGGGCGTCGAGGGCGAGGACGACGCGGGTGCGGGCGTCGAAGGGGTGGACGCCGCGGTAGATGCCGCGGAGGTCGGCGACGGTCTGGCCGCGGCCGGGGCCGTGGGTGGCGTCGACAGTGACGTGGACGCGCGGGGCGGAGGTGAGGGCGACGGCGTCGACGGCGATCGCGGCGGCCATGGGGTCGTGCATGGCAGCGGTGCGCTCGCCGAAGTGGCCGACGTAGAAGTCGAAGTAGAAGTCGAGCGCCTGCCCGATGGCCTGCGCGAGGGGATCGGGCGACGCGAGCAGGACGGCGCGGTCCTCCTCCGTCAGCAGGTGCCGCATGGTCACGTCCAGGGGCACGAGCGTCAGATCCCAGTCGGCCGCGACGACCTCGGCGGCGGCCGCCGGGTCGTGCCAGATGTTGGCCTCCGCCACGGCGGTCACGTTGCCGGGGACCAGCGCGGCTCCGCCCATCACTGTCACCGAGTGGACGAGGGACGCGATCTCCGGGTGCGCACGGAGGGCGAGCGCGAGATTCGTCAGCGGGCCGATCGCGACCAGCCGCAGCTCGCCCTCGTGCTCGCGGGCGAGACGGAGGAGGAGGTCGGCCGGATCCTCGTCGACCGGCTCGCCGCCCTCGGGCAGCGCGACCCCGCCGATGCCGTCGTCGCCGTGCACGTGCGGAGATCCGCCGGCGTAGTCCTCCTCGAGGAAGTGGTGCGCCCCCACGGCGACCGGCACGTCGTCGCGGCCTGCCAGCGCGAGCAGGCCGAGGCTGTTGACGGCGGCCCGGCGGGCGTCGGTGTTGCCGCTGACCGTGCTGATCCCGACGAGGCGGGCCCGGGGCGAGCGGAGGAGGTACGCCAGGGCGAGCGAGTCGTCGATGCCGGTGTCGCAGTCGAGGAAGACGGGGACGGTCGATGCGCTCACGGTGCTCCGATGCTCGAGGGTGGGGGATGCGTCGGGCACCGGCGGCCGACGCTCCCATTCTGCCGCTCCTCGGACGCGGCGCCCGCCGCCGACGATCAGAGCAGCGCGTAGGAGTCGCGGAGCCGCGCCCGCCACCAGGCGAGCCGCTCCGGTGACACGGCGTGACGGGAGAGGAGCTCCTCCGAGACCTCCACGCGGCCGACGGGGATCCCGCCGTCCACCGGCCGCAGCGGCCGCTCCGTGACGTCCGCGGCGAGGAGGGACGCGGTGCCGAGTCCGCAGTCGAAGGGCAGCTCGGGGAGCGCCGCGGCCAGGGCGGCGCCCATGGCGAGTCCGACCGAGCTGTCGATCGCGCTCGAGACCACCGCCGGCAGCCCCGCCTCGGCGACGAGGGCCAGCGCCCGGCGCGTCCCCCCGAGCGGCTGGGCCTTCACGACCAGCAGGTCCGCGGCTCCGGCCCGGGCGACGGCGAGTGGATCGGCGGCCTTGCGGACGCTCTCGTCGGCGGCGATCGGGATGCCCATGTACTTCACCCGGTAGCGCAGCTCCGCCAGCTCGTCGACGCTCGCGCACGGCTGCTCGACGTACTCGAGGTCGGACTCCGCGAGGGCGTGGACGGCGTGCTCGGCCTCGTCGAGGTTCCAGCCGCCGTTCGCGTCCACGCGGATCCGGCCCTCCGGACCGAGCAGGCGGCGGACCTCGACGACCCGGGCCACGTCGTCGGCCAGCGTCTGGCCGCGCTCGGCGACCTTCACCTTCGCCGTGCGGCAGCCGTGGTAGCTCGCGAGCACGGCGGCGACCTCGTGCGGTGCGACGGCCGGGATGGTCGCATTCACCGGGATGCGGTCGCGCAGAGGCGCCGGCTGCTCGCTCCAGCCGTAGTCGATCGCCGCCCGGAGCCACGCCGCCGACTCCTCCGCGCCGTACTCGAGGAAGGGCGAGAACTCGGTCCAGCCCTCGGGGCCGCGCACGAGCGCGATCTCGCGGTGGTCGACGCCGCGGAAGCGGGTGCGGAGCGGCAGAGCGACGACGCGGAGTCCCGCGTCGATCTCGCCGAGGGAGGGGAGCGGGGAGGCGGGCACGACGTCGTCCATCCGGCCATTGTCCACCGGCCGGGGCGGCACGGCGGCCACCCGCGCACAGGAGGTCGGCGACGCGCGCGCAAGCCCCCGGGGTCCCTCCTCCGAGCGCCCGCCGAGGTGCCAGACTGACGAGGCTGCCGTTGGAGTCCGGAGGAGCGCGATGAGCCACATGCCGATGAGCCCGCCGCCCGCGCCCGCCCCGGGCCCGCAGGGCTCCGTCCCCTCCCGCCGCCCGCTCGGCAGGGGCGCCTGGATCGCGCTGGGCACGAGCCTCCTCGTGGGCGTCGTCTACACCGGCGTGCTCGGCACGCTCGTCGCCGTCGGAGTGGGCGGCGCGCTCGACTCCGCCGCCGGCAGCGCGTCGACGAGCGCTCCGGCCGAGCCGTTCGGCGACCCGACGGACGACCCGTTCGGCAGCGGGGACCCGTCCGATCCGCTCTACGACTACCCCGGCTACCAGGACGGCGACGCCGCGACGATACTCGGCCAGCCGTCCGCGGAGGACGTGCGCGCGAGTGCCGAGCAGGCCGTCGCGGCCGTCGAGGGCGCCGTCCCCGAGGAGTGGACCTCGGCCGACGACGAGTACTACGAGCAGTCGCAGAACGCCTACGGCGGGCCCTCCCTTCTTTACGACTACATCTCGGCGACCGAGTACGCCGCCGCCGACGTCTCGACCGACGCCGACAGGCAGGCGGCGGTCGACCGCTTCACCGCAGCGCTCGCGCCCCTCGGCTTCGACGACGTCGAGGTAGCCGACACCCCCGAGGAGTGGTCGGAGGCGGGCTACGAGCTCGACGGCGACCTCTCGGACGAGGAGGCCTCGGCCGCGCTCTGGATCGTCACCGCGCGCTCCTCCGCCGACCTCGTGCCCGCGATCGAGCTGGGCCTCGTGGACCTCGACGCCGATCCGACCGGCCTGGTCGCCGACATGCTCGACGGAGTCGGCCTCTCGCCGGACCCGCAGGGCGCGTTCCTCGCCGGGTACGCGAACGGGGTCCTCCAGGACGAGGACCGCGGCGAGTTCACCGACCGCCTCGAGGAGTACGGCGGAGTCGCGACGACCTGACCGGGCGCTACAAGCAAGCCCGTCCGCCCGCAAGCCCGAATCGGCGCACCGCCCGCGCCCTACGGTGAGGGGATGGCTGCACCCCGCTCGACCAGGCCCCTGCGCGACTACGCCGCGATCGGAGACGGTCGCACGGTCGCCCTGATCGCGAAGGACGGCAGCGTCGACTGGATGCCCGTCCCGGACCTCGGCTCCACCCCCGCCTTCGCCGCCCTGATCGACGCCGAGTCCGGCGGCTGCGTCGAGCTCGCCCCCGAGGAGCCCGCCGAGGTCTCGCGCGCCTACATCCGCGACACGAACGTCCTCGAGACCACCTTCACCACCGAGTCGGGCACCGTCCGCGTGACGGACGCGCTCGTCACCGGGATCGCGGGCCGCCTCCCGTGGGCCGAGCTCGCGCGCCGCGTGGACGGTGTCGACGGCGAGGTGCGGATGCGGTGGGCCGTGCGTCCCGGAACGGGACTCGGCCGGTTCTCCCCGTGGATCCAGAACGCCGACGGCCGCTCGCTCATCCGCGCCGGCGACATCACCATCGGCGTCACCGGCCAGGAGCACGGGCCCGACGGCGACGACGCGCCCTCCGGCGCCGGCGACGAGCTGACGGGCTCCTTCGTCGTCACCGCGGGCAAGGACGCCGTGCGGCACGTCCTGGTCGTGTCGGCCACGCACGACGAGCCGCTGCACTTCCCGGTCGCGAAGAACGTCGACCGCGGCATCGACCGCACCATCCGCAGCTGGCAGGACTGGTCGGAGGAGTTCTCCTACGACGGCCCGTGGTCCGAGGCCGTCCAGCGCAGCGCCCTCGCGCTCAAGCTGCTGATCTACTCGCCCACGGGAGCCATCGCCGCGGCCGCGACCACGTCGCTCCCGGAGTCGCCCAACGGTGGCAAGAACTGGGACTACCGCTTCGCCTGGGTGCGCGACGCCGCGTACACGATGCACGCGCTGGTGCGCTTCGGCCTGCGCGAGGAGACGCACGCCGCGCTGTCCTGGCTCCTCCGCACGATCAAGGAGCACGGGCCGGACCTGCACATCTTCTACGGACTCGACGGCTCCATGCCGACCGTCCTGGAGGAGTTCGACGTCCCGGGCTACGCCGGCATCGGCCCGGTCGTCGCCGGCAACGCAGCGCAGAGCCAGCTTCAGCTGGGCGTCTTCGGCGACCTCTTCGACATCTGCCGCATCTACGTCGACGAGGGCAACGTCCTCGACATCCAGACCGGCCGGCTCCTCGCCCGCGTCGCCGACACCACCTGCGACCTGTGGCGGAACCGCGATGCAGGAATGTGGGAGCTGGAGGAGGAGCAGCACTACACCTCCTCGAAGATGGGCTGCTGGCAGGCGCTCGACGCGGCTGTGCACCTGGCGGAGCTCGGCCAGGTCGCGGGCAGCCCCGACCGCTGGCGCTTCGAGCGCGACCGCATCCGGGAGTGGATCGAGGAGCACTGCTGGTCCGAGGAGCTCGGCTCCTACGTGATGTACCCGGGCAGCGAGGAGCTGGACGCCTCGGTGCTCCTGCACGCGCCCAGCGGCTACGAGCGCGGCGAGCGGATGATCTCCACCATCGACGCCCTGGTGAACGAGCTCGGCCGCGGCGCGCTGCTGTTCCGCTACTCCGGCATGGAGGGCGAGGAGCACCCGTTCGTGGCCTGCTCGTTCTGGCTCGCCTCCGCCCTGGCCTGCGTCGGTCGGCACGACGAGTCGGTCGCCCTGATGGACGAGCTCGTCGCCACGGTCCCGAACGACGTCGGGATCATGTCCGAGATGATCGCGGTCGACGACCTGGCCTTCTGGGGCAACCTGCCGCAGGGGCTCAGCCACCTCGCGTTGATCAACGCGGCCATCACCATCGAGGAGCTGGCGCCGGAGAAGGTCGGCCGCGCGTAACCCCGCCGACGGCGTCCGCGCAACCCGTTGAGGGCCGGCTCCGAGGGGCGTAGACCGGTACCACCCCCTCGCACCGCACCCACAAGGAGCACCTCAGCATGGATCTCGGCATCAGCGGCCGCATCGCCCTCGTCACCGGAGGCGACTCCGGCATCGGCCTGGCCACGGCGCAGCTCCTCCTCGCCGAGGGCGCGGCCGTCGTGATCACCGACAAGGACCAGGCGGAGCTGGACCGGGCCGCGGCCGGGCTCGACGCTCCGGAGGGCCGCCTGCACGCCTTCGCCGCCGACGTCACCAGCACGGAGCAGCTCGCCGAGCTGCACCGCCGGGTGGCCGGAGCGGTCGGCGCGATCGACATCCTCGTGCAGTGCGCCGGAGTCACAGGGGCGCAGGGCCTCTTCCACGAGATCGACGACGAGGGCTGGACCAGCACCCTCGAGGTCGATCTGCTCGGGCCTGTGCGGCTCGTGCGCGAGTTCCTCCCCGACCTCCGCACCGGAGGCTGGGGCCGGCTCGTGCTCACCGCCTCCGAGGACGCCGTGCAGCCCTACGACGACGAACTGCCCTACTGCGCCGCGAAGGCGGGCGTTCTCGCCTTCGCCAAGGGCCTCTCGCGCTCCTACGCGCAGGAGGGCCTGCTCGTGAACACGGTCTCGCCCGCGTTCATCCGCACTCCGATGACCGACGCGATGATGTCCAAGCGCGCCGAGCAGAGGGGCACCTCGGTCGACGAGGCGATCTCGTCCTTCCTCGACGAGGAGCGGCCGTACATGGAGCTGAAGCGCCGGGGCGAGGCCGAGGAGGTCGCAGCCGTGATCGCCTTCCTCTGCTCCGACCGCGCCTCGTTCGTGAACGGCTCGAACTACCGCGTCGACTCCGGATCCGTCGCCACGATCTGATCCCTGCAACCACGGGCTCCGCCCAGCGCGCGCACCCCGCGCGTGCGGGCGCCGTCCAGCCGAAGAAGCCAGACTCGGGGCGGGACACCGCACCCGGCACTGCAAGAGAAAGGAACGGTCCATGACCACCACCCTCGAACGCCACGTCGAAGCCCCCGCGGGCTCCGGTGCCAAGACCAGCCGCCGCCAGAACGCCGAGAAGGGCTTCAAGGCCTCCAAGGAGCTGCTCGACAGCCTCCAGATCGTCCTCGTCGACCTGATCGAGCTCCACGTCCAGGGCAAGCAGGCCCACTGGAACGTCGTCGGCAAGAACTTCCGCGACCTCCACCTGCAGCTCGACGAGATCATCGAGGCCGCGCGCGAGTTCAGCGACGACATCGCCGAGCGCATGCGCGCCCTCCACGGGATCCCGGACGGCCGCAGCGACACCGTCGCCGCGACCACCACCCTCCCCGAGTACCCGCACGGCGAGATCGACACGGCCGAGACCGTCGACCTGGTCACGATCCGCCTCGAGAACACCGCCGCCACCATGCGCGAGGTCCACGACCAGGTGGACGAGGAGGACCCGACCAGCGCGGACCTCCTCCACGCGATCATCCAGAGCCTCGAGCAGTACGCCTGGATGGTGTCGGCCGAGAACCGCACCACCTCCGCCGCCAAGTAGGGGCGAGCACCGGCAAGGGGACTCCGCGTCAGCGGGGTCCCCTTCCGTCTGCCCGAGCGGTGTCGAGTCGCCGTGCAGTCCGGATCAGTAGGGTCGTGACATGAGCACGCAGGTCTCCGAACTGTTCGACGCGCACCGCTGGGCGGCCGTCGACGGCTTCGACGCACTCGAGGACATCACCTACCACCACGACCGCTCCGGCCGCATCGCGCGGGTCGCGTTCGACCGGCCCGAGGTCCGCAACGCGTTCCGGCCGCGCACGGTCGACGAGCTGTTCCGCGCCCTCGAGGACGCCCGGACGAACCCGCGCATCGGCGTCGTCATCCTCACCGGCAACGGCCCGAGCCCGCGCGACGGAGGCTGGGCGTTCTGCTCGGGAGGAGACCAGCGGATCCGCGGCCGCGACGGCTACCGGTACTCCGACGGCGAGACCGCCGAGGGCATCGACTCCGCGCGGAACGGCCGCCTGCACATCCTCGAGGTGCAGCGCCTCATCCGCTTCATGCCGAAGGTCGTCATCGCGGCCGTCCCCGGCTGGGCCGCGGGAGGCGGGCACTCGCTGCACGTGGTCTGCGACCTCACCCTCGCCTCCGCCGAGCACGGGCGATTCAAGCAGACGGACGCCGACGTCGGCTCCTTCGACGCGGGCTACGGCTCGGCGTACTTCGCCCGCCAGATCGGGCAGAAGGCCGCGCGCGAGGTGTTCTTCCTCGCGCGGGAGTACTCCGCGCAGCGCGCCTACGAGATGGGCGCCGTGAACGCGGTCGTCCCGCACGCCGAGCTCGAGACGACCGCGGTGGAGTGGGCCGAGACGATCCTCACCAAGTCGCCCACGGCCATCCGGATGCTGAAGTACGCGTTCAACGCCGTGGACGACGGCCTCGTGGGCCAGCAGCTCTTCGCGGGCGAGACCACGCGCCTCGCCTACGGCACCGACGAGGCCGTCGAGGGACGAGACTCCTTCCTCGAGAAGCGCGAGCCCGACTGGTCGCCGTTCCCGTGGCAGTTCTGAGCCGGAGGGCACGCAGGTGACCCGCCCGCTCGCCGGTGTCGACGCGACGGTCGAGGCCGTCCTCCTCGCTCTTCGCGCGGCCCTGGACGGCAGCGGCCCGGCGATCCGCGTCTCCGCCCCCGGCGCTGCGACCGCCTCCGAGGATGCCGTCGTGCCGCAGCGCGTCGCCGCCGTCGTCGAGACCTCGGGGTCGTCGGGGCCGCCCAAGCGGGTCGCGCTCTCGACAGCGGCCCTGCTCACCAGCGCCTCCACGACCCTCGCCGAGCTCGGCGGGCCGGGACGCTGGCTGCTCTGCCTGCCGACGCACTACGTCGCGGGACTGCAGGTGCTCGTCCGCTCGCTGACCGCGGAGGCCGACCCGGTCGTCCTCCCGGCCGGCGGCTTCGACGCGGCGGCCTTCCTCGCTCTCGCTCGGACGATGCCGGCGGGGGAGCGGCGGTACTCCTCGCTGGTCCCCGTGCAGCTCGCGCGGCTGCTGGACCTCGCCGAGCGCGATCCGGCCGCGGCCGAGGCGCTCCGCTCGTTCGACGCGCTCCTGATCGGCGGCCAGGCGACGCCGCAGCCGTTGCGGGACCGCGCCGCCGCCCTCGGTGCGCGCATCCGCCTGACCTACGGATCGAGCGAGACGTCCGGCGGCTGCGTCTACGACGGCGTCCCGCTCCACGACGTGCGGATGCGCGTCGAGAACGGGCAGGTGCTGCTCGGCGGCCCGACCCTCGCGGAGGGCTACCTCGACGCCGACGGCGCGATCGACCACGAGCGCAGCGCCTCCGCCTTCCTCGAGCTCGACGGGGAGCGCTGGTACCGCACGGGCGACGCGGGGTCGATCGTCGACGGGCGCCTCCGGGTGACCGGTCGGCTCGACCGCGTGATCGTGTCGGGCGGGGAGAAGGTGTCGCTCGACGCCGTCGAGGCCGTGCTCCGCGAGGGGCCCGTCCCCGACGCGGTCGTCGTGCGGCGGGCGGACGAGCAGTGGGGCGAGGTCCCGGTCGTCGTCACGGCGGAGGAGGCTCCCGCGCTCACCGACCTGCGCACCCTGATCGCCGACCGCCTCGGGCGCGCCGCCGCTCCTGCGGTCGTGCTGCCCGTCGGCCGCATCCCCCTCCTCGCCTCCGGGAAGCCCGACCGCCGCGCCCTCGAGGTGCTCGCCGAGCAGGGCTGACCGGCTCCGAGCGTCGACGGGCCGGTGGGTAGGATTCCCTCCGTGTCGAGTACGAGTCGCAAGAAGAAGTCCTCCAGCGGCCGCCCCGGGGGCAGCCCGCGAACGATCGTCGTGAAGCCCGCCGGTCCCCGCGAGTGGATCGCCGGCGCCCGCCTCCGCACCCTCCCGCTGGCCGTCGCCCCCGTGCTCATCGGCACCGGAGCGACCCAGGTCGTCGACGAGGGCTGGCACTGGGTGCGCGCCCTGCTCTGCCTGGCCGTCTCGCTCGCCCTGCAGATCGCCGTCAACTACGCCAACGACTACTCCGACGGCGTGCGCGGCACCGACGCCAACCGCGTCGGACCCTCGCGGCTGACCGGCTCCGGAGCGGCGAAGCCCCGCCAGGTGCTCACCGTCGCCCTGGTCTTCTTCGGGATCGCGGCCGTCGCCGGCCTCGTGCTCACCGCCCTCTCGGGGCAGTGGTGGTTCCTGATCGTCGGCGCGGCGGCGATCGCGGCCGGCTGGTTCTACACCGGCGGACGCCGCCCCTACGGCTACCTCGGGCTCGGCGAGCTCTTCGTCTTCGTGTTCTTCGGCCTGGTCGCCACCGTCGGCACCACGTTCGTGCAGATCGGCCGCACCAACCAGGAGTCGTGGCTCGGCGCCGTGGCGGCGGGCCTGTTCGCCTGCGCCGTGCTCATGGTCAACAACATCCGCGACATCCCGACCGACCGCCTCTCGGGCAAGCGGACCCTCGCGGTCCTCGCGGGACCGGCCGTGTCCCGGGCGATCTACACGGGCTTCGTGCTGATCCCGTTCGGCATCGCGGTGATCCTCGCGCTGTTCTACCCGCTGGCGTGGCTGACGCTCTTCGTGCTTCTGATGATCCTGCCGGCCATCCTGATCACCTTGACGGCGAAGACGGCGAAGGAACTCATCCTGGCGCTGCAGCTGACCAGCCTGGGCGGGCTCGCCTACGCGGTCATCCTCGGGGCGGCGCTGGCGTTCTAGAGCGGCGGCTCGCACGAGGCGGGCTCGGGTGGGCCGGGTTCGGAGGAGACCGGCTGATGCGCGCCGGGCCTGGTGCGAGCGGGCGCGCGTCCGAGGGGAGCCCTCGCCGGCGGGAGCGCCCGGCTCAGCGGTCGTCGCGGGTCGCGTCGACCGCGGCGTCCTCGACGTCGTCGTCGGTCGGGGCGCGCGGGACGTCCTTGCGGCGCTCGTAGATCGCCTCCGCGATGCGCTCGCGGGGCTTCCTCAGCAGGATGTAGGAGAGGGACAGGCTCGCGATCGCGGCGACGAAGCCCGCGGTGACCGCGGCCGTCAGCTCCGAGTCGACGAAGGTGCGCGCCGGCAGGTACACCAGCACGAAGACGCCGGCGAACATCGCCAGGCGCAGGAGCGAGTAGACGACGACCGCGCGGCTCAGTTTCACCGGGACAGTGTACGTCGGCCCCTGCACGCGCTTCCGTGAGCACCGTGGGAGCCTCCTGTCCAGCGTCCGTGCGGACCCTCCCCGACGGGGGTGCCGGACGTAGACTCGTGTCCATGATCCGCCTCGTCATCGGCCTGCTCGTGGCCCTCGCCGTCTTCACGGTCTACACCGTGATCGACGTCGCGATGAGCAACCGTCACGCCGTGCGGGCGATCCCGAAGTGGTCCTGGCTCCTGGTGGTGCTGATCCTCCCGGTCATCGGTGCGGGACTGTGGTTCTGGATCGGCCGCCCTCGCAAGCAGCGCGCCGCCGGCCGCCGCTACACCGCTCCGGACGACGACCCCGACTTCCTCGGCACCCTCCGCACCGAGCGCGACCCCGAGGAGGAGCGCCTGCAGGCCGAGCGCATCGCCCAGCTCGAGCGCGACCTCGCCGAGATGGACGAGCAGGGCGAGGCCGACGGCCCCGGCCGCCGGGATGCCTGAGCACCGGCCGGTCGCCCCCTCCACCCGATTCGCGGTCGACCTCCTCACCCGCTTCGTCGCGCTCGGCGTCCGCGACGTCGTCGTCGCTCCGGGCTCCCGCTCGCAGGCGCTCGCCCTGGTGGCGGCCGAGCTCGAGACCCGCGGCGACATCCGGCTGCACGTGCGGATCGACGAGCGCTCCGCGGGGTTCCTGGCGCTGGGCCTCGCCCTCGAATCCCGGATGCCGGCGCTCGTGATCACGACCTCCGGCACGGCGACCGCGAACCTGCACCCGGCCGTGCTCGAGGCGGACGCCTCGGACGTGCCGATGATCGTCCTGACCGCCGACCGGCCCGACGAGCTGCGCGGCATCCGCTCGAACCAGACGGCCGAGCAGCGCGAGCTGTACGGGCGTGCCGTGCGGCTGTTCGAGGACGTCGCTGCTCCGGACGACGCCTCCCTGCCCGAGGACGCGCGGGCGCTCGCCGATCGTGCCGTCACCGCGGCGCGCCGCGGGCCGGTCCATCTGAACCTCTCCTTCCGCGATCCGCTCTCCTCCGCTCTGCCCGACATCGAGCGGATCGAACCGGTCTCGTCGCCCGCCGTCGGATCCGGGATCCCGGGTGCCGTCGTGACCGCCGGCCCTGGTGAGCCGCTCACGGTCGTCATCGCCGGGGACAAGGCGGGCGCCGCGGCCGAGGAGATCGCTCGCGCCGGCGACTGGCCGCTGCTCGCCGAGGTCTCCTCCGGCGCCCGCTTCGGACCGCAACTCGTCGTCGCCTGGCGGGGCCTGCTCGGCGAGCCCGACTTCGGCGGACGCATCCGCCGGGCGATCGTGCTCGGACACCCGACGCTCTCCCGCGAGGTCCCCGAGCTGCTGCGGCGCGAGGACGTCGAGGTGATCGTCGTGGACGCCGTGCGCGAGCAGTTCTACAACCCCGGCCGGCGCGCCCGCCGCGTCGGAGGCGTCGACGTGGTCCGCCCCGAGGGGTCGCCGCGTCCCGAGCGCGGCGAGCGCGCCTGGGCCGGATCCTGGGTGTCCGCGAGCCGCGCCCTGACGGTCGACCCCGACGAGCTGGACGAGGTCCCCGACGCCGGGTCGATGTCGGTCGAGGACCGCCGCGGCTACGCGCGCAACGCCCTCGCCGCGATCAGGGCACCGCTCACCCGCGACTTCGTCGTCGCCGCGGTCTGGAAGGTCACCTGGCCGCACGACCGGCTGCTGTTCGGAGCGTCGCGGCTGATCCGCGTCGCCGACGGGACCCTGCCGGGCAAGCGGATACCCGTCCTGGCGAACCGCGGCCTCGCCGGCATCGACGGCACGATCTCGACGGCTCTCGGGATCGCGGTGGCCTCGCAGGCCGTCGAGCAGGGAGCGGGCGGAGTCACCCGCGCGGTCCTCGGTGATCTCACTCTGCTCCACGAGGCCGGCGGCCTCCTCCTCCCGCCCGGAGAGCGACGCCCGCGCGTTCAGCTCGTCGTCGTGAACGACGGGGGCGGCACGATCTTCGACGGACTCGAGGTCGCGTCGAGCTCGCATCCCGATGCGTTCGACCGCGTACAGTTCACCCCGCAGAACGCCGATCTGGAGGCTCTCGCGCGCGCCTACGGGTGGGGCCACCGTCGTGCGGCGACGCGCGGCGAGCTGGAGCAGGCGCTGACCTCGCCGGGCGACGGGCCGGGCATCGTGGAGATCCGGCTCGAGCGCTGAGTCCGCACGGGTCCGGTCGGTCGGTCCTCCACAGGTCGTCGTCGGACGCTGTTCTCCCGGGGAAGCCTCGTTCGAGCTCCGCAGCTCGTCTGCTGCTGCTTCGCTGGAGGCATGGCTGATGCGGAGACGGTGCGAGGAGAGGTCCTCGCCCTCGGCGACCGGGCGGCGGCGCTCGCGAGGAGCGCCTCCCCGGTGCTCCTGACCGCGGCGGAGGCGCTGCACGCGGGACACCGCGCGGCGCTGACCTGTCCCGACGCGTTCGCCCGAGGCTCCTCGACGGACAGCAAGGATGCGACGGACCTCGTCGAACGGTCGATCCGAGCGGAGTTCGCCGTCGCCCTCGGGGTCTCCGAGCGCACCGCCGCCAGGGAGCTGCTGCACGCCTCGCTCCTGATGGAGGAGCTGCCGCGGACCCGCTCCGCGCTCGCCGACGCCAGGATGCGCTGGGAAGCCGGCCAGCTCATCTGCTCCGTCGCGGCGACCCTCCCCGCAGCGGCGCGCGCGGCCTACGACGACCGGGCCGTCGACCTCGCGGAGACGCTGACCCCGGGGCAGCTGCGCCACGCCCTCGCGCGGGTGCGGGAGGAGCTGCACGACGAGCCCCTCGCCGAGCGGCACGCTCGCGCCCGCGAGGACCGCCGGGTGTGGATGACAGCCGGGATCGACGGCATGGCGACGGTCTGCGCGCACGTCCCCGCGCCCGAGGCCGTCGGAGCGCTCGCCCGACTCGACCGCATCGCGAGGGACCTGCGGGACGGCGCCGGAGGGGACCGCGATCTGCGGACGCTGGCGCAGCTCCGCGCCGATGCGTGGGCCGACCTGCTCTGCCGCGGGGACGTGGCGGGGACCACTCCGGAGGGCGCCGCGGCGCCCTCGACCGGGCTGCGCGCCGAGGTGAGAGTCACCGTGGCAGCGAGCACCGCCGCGGGTGACGACGAGGCGGCCGCCGAGCTCGACGGCTACGGGCCGATCCCCGCCGAGGCGGTGCGAGCGCTCATCGACGACGACGCCGCCTTCACTCCCGTGGTGACCGACGAGGAGACCGGCGCGGTCGTCTCCGTCGGGCGCCGCCACCGCCTCCCGCCGCCGAGGATGAGGCTGCTGGTCCGCCTCCGCGACCAGACCTGCCGCTTCCCGGGCTGCACCCGGCCGGCGTCCTCGACGGAGACCGACCACAGCGTCGAATGGCGGAACGGGGGAGAGACGACTCCCGACAACCTCGCCTCCCTGTGCGTCGCCCACCACCACGTGCGCCACGGCGACCGCTGGACGTATCTGCTCCATCCGGACGGCACAGCGGACTGGACCACACCGACCGGCCGCCGGGTGACGACCAGACCGCCGGCGCTGCCCGGGCGACCGCCGGTGGGCGCAGGACGACGGCCGGGGGTTCCCCGGCTCGAGAGCGACCCGGCGGGGTAGCCGACGGCTTCAACGACTCCCGACGTGCGTCAGGCCAGCGCGTCGGTGATCGGGCGGAACTTCATGCGGGTCTCGGCGAGCTCGGACTCGGGAACGCTGTCGGCCACGATGCCGGCGCCCGCCCAGGCCGTGACCGCGCCCTCGGCCGTGACCTCGGCGCTGCGGAGTCCGACAGCCCACTCGCCGTCGCCGTTGCCGTCGATCCAGCCGACGGGTCCTGCGTACCGACCGCGGTCGAAGGGCTCCAGGTGCTCGATGAGCGCAAGGGCGTCGGCGGTCGGAGTGCCGGCCACTGCCGCGGTCGGGTGAAGAGCATCGACGAGATCGAGCGCGCTGGAGGAGTCGCCCAGAATTCCTCGCACGTCCGTCGCGAGGTGCCAGAGATTCGGCAGGCGGAGCGTGAACGGGGCGGCGCCCGCCGTCAGCTCCCGTGTGTGGGGCTCGAGTTCCCGGACCAGACTGGCGAGAGCGAAAGCGTGCTCCGAGCGGTCCTTCGGACTCTCGAGCAGAGCGGCCTCCACGTCCGCGTCGGCGAGGGGATCCTCGCCTCGTGCGGCCGTGCCGGCCAACACCCTCGCCGAGATCTCGCCCCGATCGACCGCGACCAGCGTCTCCGGACTGGCGCCGAGGAATCCGTCCACGGCGAAGCCCCAGCAGTCCGGGTACCGCTCGGTGAGCGCACCCAGCATCCGACGCAGGTCCGCCCCCGGCGGGAGCCGCCCCTGCAGATCGCGCGCGATCACGACCTTGGACAGCTCACCCGCCCGGATCGTCTCCACCGCGGCAGCGACCGCCGCGCGGTACCCGTCCGGCGGCAGCGCACCCGGCGAGAGCGGCACGTGGTACTCCGCCCCCAGCGGCTCCTCGCTCGGCGTATACGGTCTCTCCGCCTCGCCGATCGTGATCCGCGTCAGCCATGACCGGCCGTCGCGCGTCCCGATCACGGTGCGCGGCACGATCAGCACGCTCGTCGCCTCGGATCGGCTCGAGAAAGCGAAGGTCCCGAACGCGACCAGCCCCGTCCCGGGCAGTCCGACCCGGTCCTCCACCGTCGCCGCGTCGCAGAGCCGACGCCAGGTTGCCGCCGCCTCCCGCAGCCGTTCCGGGCCCGAGAACTCGAGGCGCAGGGCCTCGCCGTGTCCGCTGAGCCCGGCGCCGTCGCGCTGCCAGAGGAGGGGCCGCCTCGGGTCGGAGTGGGAGAGGAGCGACGGCGGAGAGTCGAGTGGAGTCGTCTCCGCACGCAGCAGGGGGGTTCCAGCGCCGATGAGCGTCACCTCAGCAGGGTACGCCCGCGCCAGAGGATGGGACGTCCCATGCCGCGGGGCTCGGGGCGGAGGGCTCCGTTGCTACCGTGATCCGGTCCGGGGCCGCCGCGCGAGGCGGAGCGGGGCGGTCCCGGCGCTTCCCCAGGGGGGAGCGCGCCGACCGGCGCGGGACGGCGGATGCACAGCTGCCGTCCCGCGTCTCGCCGTAGACTTGCGGATCGTGACGAAGGCAGACCTCACCAAACGGCCCGACGAGGTCGCCTCGATGTTCGACACCGTGGCTCCCGCTTACGACCTGGTGAACGGACTCCTCTCGGTGGGGAACGACCGGCTCTGGCGGATCGCGACCACTCGCGCCGTCAACCCTGCTCCCGGTGAGCGCATCCTCGACATCGCGGCCGGCACCGGAACGTCGAGCGCGTCGCTGGCGCGGTCGGGCGCCCAGGTCGTCGCAGCCGACTTCTCCCCGGGGATGATCGCCGTCGGCCGTCGCCGTCAGGCGGGCAACGACCGGATCGAGTTCGTCCAGGCCGACGCGATGGACCTCCCGTTCGAGGACGAGTCGTTCGACGCCGTGACCATCTCGTTCGGTCTGCGCAACGTGGCCGAGCCGAGGACGGCGCTCGCCGAGTTCCTGCGTGTGCTGAAGCCCGGCGGCCGGGTCGTGATCTGCGAGTTCTCGACTCCGCCGATCGCTCCGCTGGCCGCCGCGTACGACTTCTACCTGTCGACGGTCATGCCCGCCGTCGTGCGCCTCGCGTCGTCGAACAATCCTGCGTACGACTATCTCGGCGATTCCATCCGGGCCTGGCCGGAGCAGAGCGTCGTCGCCGCCTGGCTCCGCGCGGCGGGCTTCGAGCGCGTGGCCTACCGCGATCTGACCGCTGGCATCGTGGCGCTGCACCGCGGCGTCAAGCCGATCGCGGCGACCCGATGACGACCGGGGTCCGCACAGGCCGAGACGTTAGGGTTTCCCTGTGAACGCCACTGCGCCCGTCGCCCGTCGCAGCCCGTCTCTGACGGCGCAGCTCGGCCTCTCCGAGCGCATCTTCTCCTCCTCGTCGGACCGGGCTCTCGCCCGCGCGATCGACGCGGGTCTGGAGCAGGTCGAGGAGGGTCTCGTCCGGCAGCTGTCCTTCGCGGACGCTGTGGCCGATGTCTCCACCCGGTACCTCCTCGAGGCGGGCGGCAAGCGTGTGCGCCCGATGCTCACCCTCCTGGCCGCGTCGCTGGGCCGCGGCAACACGCCGCAGGTCCTGCTCGGTGCGCAGGCGATCGAGATCACGCATCTCGCATCGCTCTACCACGACGACGTCATGGACGAGGCGGAGAAGCGCCGCGGCGTCCCGTCGGCGCAGACCGTGTGGGGCAACAACGTGGCCATCCTGACGGGCGATCTGCTCTTCGCCCGCGCGAACCAGCTGATGGTCGAGCTCGGAGACAAGGCGATCCGGCTCCAGGCCGACACGTTCGAGCGGCTCGTCCTCGGGCAGCTGCACGAGACGGTCGGCCCGACCGACGGCGAGGACCCGGTCGAGCACTACCTGTCCGTCCTGGCCGACAAGACCGGGTCCCTGATCGCCGCGGCGGGCCGCACGGGAGTCGCGTTCTCGGAGGCTCCGGAGGAGTACGAGGAGGCCATGCGCGTCTTCGGCGAGAAGATCGGCGTCGCCTTCCAGATCGTCGACGACGTCATCGACCTCTCTCCCCAGCCGGAGGAGACCGGCAAGAACCCCGGCACGGACATCCGCGCCGGCGTGTCGACGCTGCCGATCCTGCGCCTGCGCGAGCGCGCCTCCTCGGACAGGGACGCCGCGGCTCTCCTCGCCCGCATCGAGAGCTATGTGAGCCGCTCGAACGACGCCATCGCGCACACGGAGGAGCAGAGCGCCGACATCTCGGACGCCATCGCTCAGCTGCGCGATCACGACGTCACCGCGCAGACCCTCGCCGAGGCCCACCGGTGGGCCGACGAGGCCGTCGCCGCCCTCGCTCCGCTGCCCGACGGCTCCGTCCGCAAGGCGCTGACGCGCTTCGCCGACACCGTCGTCGAGCGCAACGGCTGACCCCGATCGTCGCGGCGCGCCCTGCGCCGCAGGAATGAGACCGGTTGTGCGCTGCGGCGCCCCGGCAGGAGGAACGCAATGACCAAGCTCAGGCTGGCCATCGTCGGCGCGGGTCCCGCGGGCATCTACGCCGCCGACCTCATGATCAAGGCCGAGAAGAAGTACGACGTCTCGATCGATCTGTTCGAGCACCTGCCCGCGCCCTACGGCCTGGTCCGCTACGGCGTCGCGCCCGATCACCCGCGCATCAAGGGGATCATCACCGCGCTGCGGGAGGTGCTCGACCGGGGCGACATCCGCATCTTCGGCAACGTGCACTTCGGGACCGACATCACGCTCGAGGATCTCAAGCGGCACTACCACGCCGTGATCTTCGCGACCGGCGCCGTTCGGGACGCTCCGCTCGACGTCCCGGGTGTCGAGCTCGAGGGCTCCTACGGTGCGGCCGACTTCGTCAGCTGGTTCGACGGCCACCCCGATGTGTCGCGCACCTGGCCGCTGGAGGCGTCCTCCGTCGCTGTCATCGGCAACGGCAACGTCGCGCTCGACGTCTCGCGGATGCTGGCGAAGCACGCCGAGGACCTCCTGCCCACCGAGGTCCCGCCGAACGTCTACGAGGGGCTGAAGGCGTCTCCTGTCACCGACGTGCACGTCTTCGGGCGCCGCGGTCCCGCTCAGGTGAAGTTCACGCCGCTGGAGCTGCGCGAGCTGGGCGAGCTGCGCGACGTCGACATGATCGTCGCCGACGAGGACTTCGACCTCGATCCCGCTTCGGAGGCCGCCATCGCGACCAACAAGCAGGTCATGGTCATCAACCGGGTGCTCAACCAGTGGCGCACCCGTGAGGTCGGGAGCGCCTCGCGTCGTCTCCACCTGCACTTCTGGGCGAAGCCGCTCGAGTTCGTGGACGACGGATCCGGTCGGGTCGGCGCGATCCGGTACGAGCGCACCGAGCCGGACGGCGAGGGCGGAGTGCGCGGCACGGGTGAGATCCGCGAGGTCCCGGTGCAGGCCGTGTACCGCGCGGTCGGCTACTTCGGCTCGCCGCTCGATGGCCTCCCGTTCGACGAGATGCGCGGCGTGATCCCGAACCGCGAGGGCCAGGTCCTGGACGACGAGGACCAGCAGGTCCACGGCGTCTACGCGACCGGCTGGATCAAGCGCGGACCGGTGGGCCTCATCGGGCACACCAAGTCCGACGCCATGGAGACTGTCGCGCACGTGCTCAACGACCAGGCGTCCTGGTGGACGCCCGAGCACCCCGAGGAGGCGGCCGTGGTCGCCCTGCTCGAGGAGCGGGAGATCGCCTACACGGATCTCGACGGCTGGCACCGGCTGGACGAGCACGAGATGGCGCTCGGCGAGCCCGAGGGCCGTGCGCGGGTGAAGGTCGTTCCCCGCGAGGACATGATCGCGATCTCGCGGGCGGAGCCGGCAGCGCTCTGACGCGTGGTCTCCGAACGGCCCTCCGGTGCAGTCCGGAGGGCCGTTCGTCGTTCCGGCGTGGACGCCCTGCGCCTCCTCTAGGATTCGGGCACCGCTCTGGACGGAGACAGCATGACCACGGCCGCGCCCCACGACGTCATCCGGGTGCGCGGTGCGCGCCAGAACAACCTCCGGGGGATCGACGTCGACATCCCGAAGCGGAGGATCACCGTGTTCACCGGGGTCTCGGGCTCCGGCAAGTCGTCGCTGGTCTTCGGCACCATCGCGGCCGAGTCCCAGCGCCTCATCAACGAGACCTACTCCGCCTTCGTGCAGCAGTTCATGGGGTCGCCGGCTCGCCCGGACGTGGAGTCGCTCGACGGACTGTCGGCCACGATCGTCGTCGATCAGGAGCGGATGGGGTCGAACGGCCGGTCCACGGTCGGCACGGCGACCGACGCGTACACGATGCTGCGGATCCTCTTCAGCCGGATCGGCGACCCGCACGCGGGCACGAGCGGTGCGTTCTCCTTCAACCTGCCGGAGGGGATGTGCCCCCGGTGCGAGGGGACGGGCCGGGTGTCGAGCATCGACCTCGACGCGCTGATCGACCGCTCGAAGTCGCTCGAGGGCGGTGCTCTCGACGCGATCCCCAACTTCGTCGTCGGCGGCTGGTACTGGAAGGGCCTCGCCGAGTCCGGCCTCTATCCGGCCGATGTGCCGATCGCCGACTTCACGCCCGAGCAGATGGACGCGTTCCTCTACCGTCCGGCCACGAAGATGGCCATCGCCGGGATGACGATGACCTACGAGGGCCTCCTGGTGAAGGTCACCCGCCTCTACCTGGCGAAGGAGGCGGCGCAGCCGCACATCCGCGCCTTCGCCGAGCGGGTGGCCACCTTCGCCGCCTGCCCCGAGTGCGGAGGCGGCCGGCTCACCCGCGCCGCACTGGAGTCGCGCATCGGGGGCCGGAACATCGCCGAGTGCGCCGCGCTGCAGGCGACCGACCTCGCCGCGTGGCTCCGCGGACTGCAGGCGCCGTCCGTCGCTCCTATCGTCGAGACCCTCCTCGGGACGCTCGACGCACTCGTCCAGGTCGGCCTCGGCTACCTGTCGCTCGATCGGGAGTCGGGCACCCTCTCGGGCGGTGAGGCGCAGCGGGTCAAGATGGTGCGGCATCTGGGGTCGAGCCTCACGGACGTCACGTACGTCTTCGACGAGCCGACGGCGGGTCTGCATCCGCACGACGTCTCGCGCATGATCGAGCTGCTGCGCCGCCTGCGGGACAAGGGCAACACCGTCCTGGTGGTCGAGCACAAGCCGGAGATCATCGAGATCGCCGATCACGTGGTCGACCTCGGTCCGAGGGCCGGTGCGCACGGCGGCGAGCTGCGGTTCGAGGGGACGGTGGCGCAGTTGCGCACGTCCGACACCCTGACGGGCCGTCATCTCGGTCACCGCGTCCCGCTGAAGGAGGCCGTACGCCGTCCGACCGGGGCGGTGGAGATCCGCGGGGCCTCCACGCACAACCTCCGCGGCGTCGACGTGGACGTCCCGCTGGGCGTGCTGACCGTCGTCACCGGAGTCGCAGGGTCGGGGAAGTCGTCGCTCCTGCACGGCTCGCTCGCGGGGCGGCCTGGCGTGGTGGTGGCCGACCAGTCGCCGATCCGCGGCTCGCGGCGCAGCAATCCGGCGACCTACACCGGGGTCCTCGACGCGATCCGGGCGGCCTTCGCGAAGGCGAACGGTGTGAGACCGGCGCTCTTCAGCGCGAACTCGGCAGGCGCCTGCCCCGTCTGCAAGGGGGCCGGGATGATCTTCACCGAGCTGGGCCCCGCCGCGACGGTCTCGTCGGTCTGCGAGGAGTGCGACGGCAAGCGGTTCACCGCTGAGGTGCTCGAGTACCGCCTCCGCGGGAGGAACATCCACGAGGTGCTCTCGATGCCGATCGTCGACGCCGCGGAGTTCTTCGCGAGCGGACCGGCGCACACGGTGCTCGCCCGTCTCGTCGACGTCGGTCTCGGCTACCTCACGCTCGGACAGCCGCTGAACACGCTGTCCGGGGGCGAGCGTCAGCGCCTCAAGCTCGCGATCAACATGGCTTCGTCCGGATCCGTCTACCTGCTCGACGAGCCGACCACGGGCCTGCACCTCGCGGACGTCGACACGCTGCTCGGACTGCTCGACCGGCTGGTCGACTCCGGGAACTCGGTCGTGGTGATCGAGCACCACCGCGCCCTGATGGCGCACGCGGACTGGATCATCGACGTGGGGCCCGGAGCCGGGCACGACGGAGGGACGATCGTCTTCGAGGGGACTCCGGTCGGGCTCGCGGCGGCGGACACGCTGACCGGACGCGCCCTCGCCGAGTACGCGCGCTGAGGCGCACGGAGCCGCGACGTCCGCGGGTCAGCGCGAGAACGGGCCGGACAGGGCCGCCCACTGCAGGAGCATGATCGTCTTCGCGTCGACGATCTGCACGCCGATCTGGGTCAGCGCCTCGTCGAACGAGAGCTCGAGGACCTCGATGTCCTCGCCCTCGTCGGCGAGTCCCGCGAACGCTCCGCTGCGGGTCCCCGCGCGGTAGCGCCCCGCGTAGAAGTGCAGCTTCTCGGTGACCGAGCCGGGGCTCATGAACGCGTCGAACACGTGCTCGAGCCGGCCGACCTCGAGTCCGGTCTCCTCGGACGCCTCGCGGCGGGCGCCCTCCTCGGGCCCGTCCTCGTCCAGGAGACCGGCGGGCACTTCGAGGAGCATCCCGTCGAGGTCGCCGTTCACGTACGCGGGGTAGCGGAACTGCCGGATCAGGACAACGGTGCGCGCGTCGGCGTCGTAGAGCAGGACCGCCGCGCCGTTCCCCCGGTCGTAGGTCTCGCGCTGCTCGCTCGTCCAGCTGCCGTCGCGGTGCCGGTAGTCGAAGCGGGTGGTGCGGAGGACGTACCAGTCGCTCGAGAGGAGGGTGACCTCCTTCACGACCACGTCGGGGTTCCCGACGAGGTCGAGCCCGTCCCTGTCGAGTCCGGTGCGGCCCCGACAGTCGGGCTCGTCGATTCCGGCGGTCACGCGCGTGCTCCCGTGTGCGTCATTCCTCAGCGGAAGTTGACGAACTGGAGGTCGAGCTCGAGGTCGGCTCCGCGCAGGAGCGCCATGGTCGCCTGGAGGTCGTCGCGGCTCTTCGAGGAGACGCGGAGCTCGTCGCCCTGGATCTGCGACTTGACCGACTTCGGCGCCTCGTCGCGGATGATCTTGTTGATCTTCTTCGCGTGCTCCTGGTCGATGCCCTCCTTGAGGGTGGCCTCGATCCGGTACTCCTTGCCGGACGCGAAGGGCTCGCCCGCGTCGAGGCTCTTGAGGCTGATGCCGCGCTTGATCAGCTTCGACTGGAAGACGTCGAGGATGGCGTTCGCCCGCTCCTCGGTGTTGGCCTTGATCAGGATCTTCTCGCCGCTCCAGGCGATCGAGGCGCCGACGTTCTTGAAGTCGTAGCGCTGCTCGACCTCCTTGTGGGCCTGGTTCAGGGCGTTGTCCGCCTCCATCTTGTCGATCTTGCTGACGACGTCGAACGTTGAATCTGCCATGGCTCCGAGTTTAGCTTTCAGGCGTGGCGGAGCCCGGCCCCAGGCGCGGCTGGTACCTCTGAGGGGTGCGCCGCCTCCCCGTTCTCGTCCTCGTCCCGCTCGCCGGCCTCCTCCTGGCCGGCTGCGGCCAGCGGCCGCCCGCGCTGACGGTCGAGGAGGGCCTGTCCACCGTCCCTCCCGCGGCGACCGCTCCCGTAGCTGCCGACCCCGTCGTGCTGGAGGATCCCGAGCAGGCCGCGGCGACGCCGGTGCGCCTGCTCGCCGACGAGGCGTGGCTGGGCACGGCGTCCGAGGGGAGCGGCATCCCGCTGCGCGCGCTCACCGCCTACGCGGGCACGGCCCTCCTCACGGCATCGGTCGACCCCGACTGCCGGTTGGACTGGGCGACCCTGGCCGGCATCGGCTACGTCGAGAGCAGGCACGGCACGATCGACGGCGGCGAGCTGGGCGAGGACGGGCGGCCGACGGAGCCGATCTTCGGTCCGCGCCTGGACGGAGCGCGCTTCGACCGGGTCCCCGACAACGACGGCGGGGCTCTGGACGGCGACGCCGAGGTCGACCGGGCGATGGGTCCGCTGCAGATAATCCCCGCGACGTGGATGGCGTGGGCGTCGAGCGGATGGGATCCGCAGAACGTGGACCAGCAGGCGGTGACCGCCGCCCGGTACCTCTGCGACGCCGGCGGCGACCTCTCGACGGAGTCGGGATGGCGGGCGGCGATCGCGGCCTACAACCCGGCCGGGAGCTACGCGGGGAAGGTCGCGGAGGCGGCGTCCCGCTACGCGGCGGAGGCGGACTGAGGCCTCGCGGCACCGATTTCCGATCCGCCGGTCGCGTGGGTATCCTTGCTGAGCGCCTCCGGTTGTGAACACGCGGTCGGGTGCGCCACGGCGAGTTACCCTAGCGGCCAAAGGGATCTGACTGTAAATCAGACGGCGTAGCCTTCGGGGGTTCGAATCCCTCACTCGCCACCGAGCAGGAACACCCAGCAGACGCCCCGGCATCACGAGATGCGCGGGGCGTTCCGCATGTCGGGGGATCGCCGTTCCGGCGGAGTGCCTTTCCGGGGGAGCACCGGTCCGGCGGATCGCCGGGCCCGGCGTCTTCGTCCCGTCGCACCCCGCACGCCGTCGGCCCGGCCTCCGCGGTCGCCCGGCCCGCGCTGTCGGCCCGGCCCGCGCCGTCGCCTCAGCCCCGCGCCTCCTGCTCCAGGAACGCTGCGAGGGAGAGCGGCGGCCGTCCGGTCAGCCGCTCGACGTCGGACGAGACGTGCTCCAGCTGTCCGGCGGCGATCGCGGAGTAGGTGCTGACCCAGGCGTCCAGCTGCCAGTCCGGTGCGTTCCAGCGGCGGCGTGACGCGTACGCCTCCTCGAGGGTCTCGTCGACGTACACGGCGGGGCGGCCCGCCGCCGTCAGGGTCGCCGCGACCTCGTCGAGGGTGAGGGCCTCGGGCCCGGTCAGCTCGTAGGCGGCTCCGCGGTGCTCGGAGGGGGAGCGGAGGACCGCGGCGGCGGCGCGGGCCACGTCCTCGCGCGCGACGACGGCGGCACGGCCCGATCCCGCGGGTCCGCGGATCGCGCCGTCGTCGCCGAGCATCGCGGGCAGGAAGTCGAGGTAGAGGTTGTCGCGGAGGAACGTCCAGCCCATGCCCGAGCGGCGGATCGCGTCCTCGGTGGCCGCGTGGTCTCGGGCGAGGGTGAAGACCGCGTCGGGTGCGGCTCCGGCGAAGGAGGTGTAGACGACGTGCTCGACACCCGCGGCGGCGGCTGCACCGACGAACGCGAGGTGCTCGGCGCGGCGCTCCTCGTTCTCGGAGGCGGAGACCATCAGGAGGAGGCGCACGCCCTCGAGCGAGTCGCCCGCGTCGGCGAAGGAGGAGCGCACCACCTCGGCCCCGGGGAGCTCGGGCGCGCGGGACGGGTCGCGGACCAGCAGGCGGAGGGCGTGACCGGCGTCGGCGAGCTCGCGCGCGACGCGACCGCCCACGGCTCCGGTGGCTCCCGTGAGGGCGATAGGGGTGCTCATCCCCCTATGATGGGCCCGATCCCTAGGCTGGGGCCATGAGCGACAACGCCCCCCTCCTCGCCATCGCCCGCTCGATCGCCGTCGAGGCGGCGCACCTCGCCCGCCAGCGGCGGCAGGACGGTGTCGAGATCGCCGCGTCGAAGTCGTCCCCGGAGGACGTGGTGACGGCCGCGGACCGGGAGGTCGAGGAGCTGATCCGCAGGCGCCTGGCCGAGGCGCGTCCGGACGACGGCTTCCTCGGCGAGGAGTCGGGGTCGGGGGGCGGCACGAGCGGGCTGACCTGGGTCGTCGATCCGATCGACGGGACCGTCAACTACCTCTACGGCATCCCCTCCTACGCGGTCAGCATCGCTGTGGTGGAGGGGGAGCCGGATCCCGCGACCTGGACCGCGCTCGCCGGCGCAGTCGTGAACGGAGCGACGGGTGAGGTGACCACGGCCAGCCGAGGCGGGGGAGCCGAGCGGGACGGAGTCGCGCTGCAGGTCTCGGCTCCCTCCTCCCTCTCGCTCGCGCTGGTGGGCACCGGCTTCGGCTACGACGCGGGCCGCCGGATGCGTCAGGGCGCCGTGGTGCAGGAGCTCCTGGGCTCGGTCCGCGACATCCGCCGCATCGGCTCGGCGGCGCTCGACCTGTGCTCGGTGGCCACCGGGCAGCTGAACGCGTACTACGAGCGGGGCCTGAACCCGTGGGACCTCGCTGCGGGCGCCCTCATCGCCGAGGAGGCGGGTGCGCGGGTCGCGGGACTCGACGGCGCACCCTTCGGCTCCGGGCTGCTCATCGCGGCACCGGATCCTCTCTTCGCCGAGCTGGAGGATCTGCTGCGCCGCCTGCGCGCGGACGAGGTGTAACCGCTCTCCCAGGCCGAGCCGACACGGATTCCGTGCGCCAAGAGGCGGATCGGCGCAGGATCCCGCCGGGGCTCGCCGCGCGTCGTGCCCCGATCGCGCCTGTGCGCGGCGGCCTCTGGCCGGATCCCGCCGGCCGTGGTTATCCTTTATGAATTCGTGATGTTCGCACAGGCTGCGCTCACGGAGCCGAGCGGTGCCTCTCCCTGGAGGCCCGCTCGTCCCCTGCCCCCGACGGAAGACATCGATTTCGTGAGCCCCGATTCGCCCGCCCCCGCTGCCCCTGCATCGACCCCCGGCGAATCGACTCCACCCCTCTCCCGTCGCGAGCTCCGCGAGCGCGAGCGCGCTCTGGCCCTCGCCTCCGACGTCTCGCTGGCGAGCGGCTCCGACGACCTCCTCGCGGCTCCGACGGCGGAGCAGCTGCGCGAAGCGGAGCGCCGCGTCGCCTCGATCCGCAGCGCCCCGGCCCCCGTCCCCGCACCGCGCGCGACGCCGCTCCGGCCCGTGCGCCGGGCCCGGGTCGGCGGACTCGTCGCCCTCTCCTTCGTCGCGGCCATCGTGGCGGCGACCTCTCTGCCGGCCACATCGCTCCTGACCGCGGAGGACGTGCAGGCGCAGAGCCTCTCGACCCCCTTCGGCGCCGACGCCCGCCGCGGCGCGCAGTCGTTCGTCGCCGGCGAGGTCAGCGCCGAGACGGTCGCCCGCGACGGCTTCGGCGTGCAGGAGCGCAAGACGCAGACCAACGTCGCCGACATCGTCCGCACCTCCGACACAGGCTTCACGAACGACCCGAACGCGTCGATCCAGTGGCCCTTCGCCGTCGGCGTGCCGGTGGGCGACCGCTTCGGCTACCGCAACTGCGCGGGCTGCTCGGTGAACCACGGCGGCACCGACTTCAACCCGGGCGACGGCTCGCCCATCCAAGCGATCGCCGACGGCGTCGTGCGCACGGTCATCGACGGCGAGGGCTCGCTCGGCGTGCACGTGATCGTCGACCACGAGATCGACGGGCAGCTCGTCTCGAGCGTGTACGCGCACATGCAGCACGGCTCGGCGGCCGTCTCCGAGGGCGACCCGGTGAAGGTCGGTCAGCTCCTCGGCCTGGTGGGCACGACCGGCATGTCGACCGGCCCGCACCTGCACTTCGAGATCCGCCTCGACGGCGTGACGAAGGTCGACTCCTACCTCTGGCTCAAGGCCAACGCCGGGCGCTGACCCGGCGGCGGGACGCGGGAGCCGCCGGGCGGACCCCGCGGCCCGCTACTCCGCGTGCAGCCAGACCGTGGTGTCGGCGGGCAGCGCCGGCTCGTGCAGCTCCTCCGAGGACAGCACCACGGAGCCGACGGGCAGCTCGACCGGAGCCTCGCCGAGGTTCGCGATCACCGTGACCGTTCCGTTGCGGAACGCCACGACGTCCTCCGGGTAGCCCTCGAGCCATTCGACGGCGCCGGAGCCCAGGTCCTCGGCGCGGCGCACCGCGAGCAGGGACCGGTACAGCTCAAGCGTCGAGCCCGCGACACCGCGCTGGCGGTCGCGCGCGAGCGGCGTCCAGTCGCCGGGCTGCGGCAGCCAGGAGTCGCCGGTGCCGCTGAAGCCGTACGCGGGTGCGTCCGCCTCCCACGGGATCGGCACCCGGCAGCCGTCGCGGCCGTAGCGCTCGCCGCCCGTGCGGAACCAGGTCGGGTCCTGACGCGCCGAGTCCGGCAGGTCGATCGCCTCGGGGAGCCCGAGCTCCTCGCCCTGGTAGACGTAGGCGGAGCCGGGGAGCGCGAGCATGAGGGCGGTCGCGGCACGAGCGCGGCGCAGCCCCAGGACGGGGTCGGGGAGTCCCTGCGTGCGCGGGCCGATGCCGTAGCCCTGCGGGTTGTCGGACGTCAGTGCCAGGCGGCTCGCGTGGCGCACGACGTCGTGGTTCGACAGCACCCAGGTCGACGGGGCGCCGACGGCGGCGAAGGCCTCGACGGAGGAGTCGATGATGTCGCGGAGGGCGGGTGCGCTCCACGGGGTCTCGAGGTAGGCGAAGTTGAAGGCCTGGTGCATCTCGTCGGGGCGGACCCAGCGGGCGAGCTTGATGAGCGGCTGCACCCACGCCTCGGCGCAGAGCACGCGGTCGTCCGGGTACTCGGCGAGCAGGGAGTGCCAGTCGCGGTAGATCTCGTGGACGCCGTCCTGCGCCCAGTAGGGGGCGGTGGCGGGCTCCTCGCCGTCGGCGGGAGCGACTCCGCCCATCGACCCGCTGTCGGCGGGCGGCGTGTAGTCGGGCAGCCCCTCGGCCTTGATCATCCCGTGCGCGACGTCGACGCGGAAGCCGTCGACGCCGCGGTCGAGCCAGAAGCGGAGGACCTCCCGGAAGCGCTCGCGCACCCACTCGTTCGTCCAGTCGAAGTCGGGCTGCGAGGTGTCGAAGAGGTGCAGGTACCACTGGCCGGCCGAGCCGTCGGGCTCCATGACGCGGGTCCACGCGGGGCCGCCGAAGACAGACTCCCAGTTGTTCGGGGGCAGCTCGCCCGACTCGCCCCGGCCGTCGCGGAACAGGTAGCGCGCCCGCTCGGCGCTGCCCGCGGGAGCGGCGAGCGCCTCCTGGAACCAGCGGTGGGTGCTGGAGGAGTGGTTGGGGACGAGGTCGACGATGATCCGGATGCCCAGGGCGTGAGCGCGGGCGAGCATCGCGTCGAAGTCGGCGAGGGTGCCGAAGAGCGGATCGACGTCGCAATAGTCGGCGACGTCGTAGCCCGCGTCCTTCTGCGGCGAGGTCATGAAGGGCGAGAGCCAGATCGCGTCGACGCCGAGCTCGGCGAGGCTCTCGAGGCGCGAGGCGATGCCGGGCAGGTCGCCGATGCCGTCGCCGTCCGCGTCCGCGAAGGAGCGCGGGTAGATCTGGTAGATGACGGCGGTGCGCCACCACTCGGCTCCCCGGCGGTGCTCGGCCTCGGAGTCGGGGCCGGGGGAGTTCTCGGGCGCGCCGGAGGTAGCGGAGTCCAGGGTCATGCGGTCGAGTTTATCGGGCGGCTCGTGGGCGCCGGGGGCACGCCCCCCGCCGTCCCGTACAGTCGACGGGTGATCGAAGAGACGCCGGACGAGGCCCGAGCCCGACGCCGACGGGCGCTGCTGTGGGTGGTGCCGCTGCTGGTGCTGCTGGTCGGCGGCCTGGTCGCCGTCACTCTCGCGATCGGCGGATTCGCGCTGCGCAGCATGACCGGCGCCTCCGCCGTGCAGCTCGTCCTCGTCGCCTAGGCGGTCGCGGCCGGGCCGTCCTCGTCCTCGGGCGGGGGCGCGGAGGAGGTGCGCGCCCGCTCCTCGGACGCGTGCGCGGTCTCGGGCCCGGTCGCGCGGGCCTGCTCGTCGGCGCGGGTGACCGCCTCCGCGAGCTCGTCGGCGACGAGGTACCCGGGAGAGACGGCCTCGGCCCGGTAGGCCGCCCGGCCGACCATGTGCGCCGAGACGGGCACGGTCAGCAGCTGGAAGCCGATCACCAGCACGATGGTCCCTGCGGCGGCGAAGCCGGGGTTCCGGATGGCGACCGCGAGCATCACGCAGATCAGTCCGAGCACCTGCGGCTTCGTGCCCGCGTGCATCCGGGAGAGCAGGTCGTCGAACCGCATCAAGCCGATCGCGGCCAGCAGCGAGAGCAGGGCGCCGACCAGCAGCAGCACAGCGGTGAGCACGTCGAAGAACAGGTCCATGTCAGTCCTCCTCGCGGTTGGCCATGAACTTGGCGACGCTGATCGATCCGAAGACGGCGAACAGCGCGAGCCCGAGCGCGACGGGCAGGGTCCGCGCGTGGTGGTTGACCGCCATCTCGGCGCCGATCCCGCAGATGATCGTCGCGACGAGCACGTCGGCCGCGACGACCCGGTCGAGCACGGACGGACCGCGGAGGATCCGCACGAGCGCGAGCAGGCAGGCGGCGCCGAAGACCGGCACCAGGATCCAGATCAGCCAGTCGATCACCGGACCACCCCCGATCCGGCCTCGATCGGCCGATTCACGCGCTGCACGTCCTCGCGGGAGCCGATGGCCCGGACGATGCGCGCTTCCGTCCGGAGGACCGTCCGGCGCACCTCGTCGATCCGCTCGCCCTCGTCGTGGGTCACGCCGAGCACGTGCAGGTAGAGGACGTTCAGCTGCGGGTCCACGTCGATCACCAGGGAGCCGGGGACGAGCGAGACGGCCTCCGTCGTCCAGACGAGCATCCCCTCGGAGCGGCTGCGCAGGTGCACGGCGACGATGGCGTTGTGCACCGGGACGGGCAGGGTCAGGATCTGCCAGGACACCCGCACCGAGGCCACCGCGATGTCGGCCAGCAGGCGCAGGAGGAAGAGGAGCACGAACCACGGGTTGATGCGGTTCGAGAACTCGACCGGCGGCAGGTAGAACACCCGGGTGATCAGCAGGGCGACCAGGAAGCCGGTGACGATCGACAGCACCGAGACGTCGTCCCAGAGCAGCACCCAGATCCCGACGAGGGTCACGAACATCGCGACGCGGTTCCAGATGTCGACGCGGCGGCGGGGGCTCATCGCGGCCCCTCCTCTCCGAAGGACGAGTCGCGGTAGACGGTCGCGATGTAGGTCGCGGGGTCGGCGACCGCGCTCGCCGCTCGCTCGCTCGCGTCGTAGAGGGGACCGGCGCCGACGGTCAGCACGACGCCGACGACGACCATCCCCGCGGTGGCGAGCACCATCATGGGCGGCGAGTGGCGGGTGCGGATGCTGCCCGTGTCGTGGGGGTCCTCCTGCAGCTGGTCGATCAGGGGCGACTCGTAGCCGGGCACCTCCTCCTGCCGGCGCCAGAAGACCATGTTCCAGACGCGCGCGACGGCGTAGAGGGTCAGGAGCGAGGTGACGGCTCCGGCGGCGATGACGGCCCAGATCAGCCACGACGGCTGGTCGACGGCCGACTCCGTGCCGGCGACGAAGAGCCCCACCTTGCCGAGGAAGCCGGTGAACGGCGGGATCCCGCCGAGGTTCATCGCGGGGATGAAGTAGAGCAGCGCCAGCAGCGGCGAGGCCTTGAGCAGCCCGCCGAGGCGCAGGATCGAGGTGGTACCGCCGACGCGCTCGATCAGGCCGGTCGCGAGGAAGAGCGTCGTCTGCACCGTGATGTGGTGGATGACGTAGAAGATCGTCGCCGCGTAGCCGGCCGGGGTGCCCACGGCGATCCCGAAGACCATGTAGCCGATGTGCGAGACCAGCGTGAAGGACAGCATCCGCTTGATGTCTGCCTGCGCGACGGCGCCGAGGATGCCGACGATCAGCGTCAGCAGCGCCACCACCAGCAGCACCTCGCTCAGCCTCCCTCCGGGGAAGAGCAGGGTCTCGGTGCGGATCAGTGCGTACACGCCGACCTTGGTGAGGAGTCCGGCGAAGACGGCGGTCACCGGCGCCGGAGCCGTGGGGTAGGAGTCCGGGAGCCAGAACGACAGGGGGAAGACGGCCGCCTTGATGCCGAAACCGAGCAGCAGCACCACGTGGAGCACCAGCTGCACGTCGGCGGGGAGCTCGGCGATGCGGATCGAGAGCTGCGCCATGTTGACCGTGCCGGTGGCGCCGTAGAGCAGACCGATGGCCGAGAGGAAGAACACGCTCGAGACCAGGCTGACGACCACGTAGGTCGTGCCGGCGCGGATCCGCGGCGCGGTGCCGCCCAGGGTGATCAGCACGTAGCTCGCGGCCAGCAGGATCTCGAAGCCGACGTAGAGGTTGAAGAGGTCGCCCGCGACGAAGGCGTTGAGGATGCCCGCCGAGAGGATCAGGTAGGTCGGGTGGAAGATCGTGACCGGCGTCTCGCGGTTGCCGTCGACGAGGCCCTGGCCGACCGAGAACAGCAGGACGCCCAGCAGGGTGATCGAGGTGATCACGAGCATCAGCGCGGCGAGCGGATCGACGACCAGCACGATGCCCCACGGCGGCTCCCAGCCGCCCACGTAGACGGCGCTGCCGCCTCCGTCGCCGGTGAGGACCAGCACGAGCATCACCGAGGAGATCACCAGAACGCTCGAGAGCGTCACGATGTTCACGGTGATCTGCGCGCGCCGGTGGCGTCCGAGGATCAGCGCGACGGCCGCTCCCAGGAGGGGGAGGGTGACGACGAGCGGGATCAGGGCGTTCATCGGTCCTCCTTCCTGTCGTCGGTCATGGCGCTCTCCCCGTGCTTGGCGGCGGTGCCCTCGTCGCTGGACTCGAGCAGGACGTCGAGCGCCCGGTCGTCGGCGGTGGTCTGGGCCGAGATGCCCGCCGCGTCCTCGCGGACGGAGGCGTCGGTCTCGTCGTCCTCCACCTGGTCGGCGTTGGCGAGGCGCCAGCGCCGGTAGATCATCGCGAGGAGGAAGGCGGACACCCCGAAGGTGATCACGATCGCGGTGAGGATCAGCGCCTGCGGCAGCGGGTCGGCCATCTCGGCGGCGATCTGCTCGTAGGAGCGCCCGTCGTCGGTGACGAACGGCGCGATGCCCGAGCGGCCGGCCATCAGCAGGATGAGGATGTTGGTCGCGTTCCCGACGAGCAGGAACCCGATCAGGATGCGGGTGAGGCTGCGCTCGAGCATCTGGTAGACGCCCGCCGCGTACATCACTGCCATCACGACGACGAGGACGAGGGTGATGCTCATGCGCCGTCCCCCCTGCCCGGTCCGCCGACGACCGTGGAGCCGGTGGGGAGCGAGGTCTCGAGCCCGTCGACCGTGCCCTGGCCGGGGCCGGGGGTGCTGTCCGTCGAGTGCGTGACGCCGTCGCCCGAGGGGGAGCCCTGCTCGGCCTCCTCGCCGTGGCGGTCGACCTCGCCGCCGAGGCTGCGGAGGATGTCGAGGGCGAGGCCGATCACGATCAGGTACACCCCGATGTCGAAGAGGGTGGACGTGCCCAGGTGGAGCTCGCCCAGCACCGGCACCTCGAGGTCGAGCCAGCTCGATTCGAGGACCTCGAGGCCGAAGGCGAGGGAGGAGACGGCGGTGCCGACGGCGAAGAAGAGGCCGAGTCCGAGGACCTTGCCCGCGTCGATCGGCGCGGCCTCGCCGAGCTCGAAGCGGCCGCCGGCGAGGTAGCGCGCGACGAGGGCGAGACCGGCGAGCAGGCCGCCCGCGAAGCCTCCGCCCGGGGTGTTGTGTCCGGTGAAGAGCAGGTAGACCGACACGATCATCGCGGGGTGGAAGAGCAGGCGCACCAGCACCTCGAGCACGATCGAGCGGTTCTCCGGCCGGAGCGTGCGCCCGGCGACGAGCCAGGAGCCCCGGTCGCCGTCGCGCTCGGCGTCGGCGGAGGAGGTGGTCAGGTCCATCGCGCGCTCGCGGCGGTCGTCGGCGCTCTGCGACTCGAGGCGGGGAGCGCCTCCGGCCCGGCTGGAGAGGAAGATCAGGCTCGCGACGCCGGTGGCGACCACGACGAGGACCGAGATCTCGCCCATCGTGTCCCAGGCGCGGATGTCGACGAGCAGGACGTTGACGATGTTGCGGCCCTTGCCCTCCTCGTAGGCGAGGCGGGGCAGCTCGGCCGAGATCGGCGTCGCGGTCCGGGCGCCGAGGGCGATGGTGGCGGCGAGGGCCATGACCGCTCCGACCGCGATGCCGATGACGGCGCGCAGGCGCTTGCGCATCGGCTGGTGCTTCGCGGCGATGCGGGTCGGGAGGCGGCGCAGCACCAGGACGAAGACCACGAGGGTCACCGTCTCGATCAGCGCCTGGGTGAGGGCGAGGTCCGGTGCGCCCTGCAGGGCGAAGAGGGCCACCATCCCGTAGCCGGTGGCGCCGGCCAGCAGCACGGCGGCGACGCGGTTGCGGGCGATCGCGCACAGCACCGCCGCGAGGATCATCACGGCCGCGACCGCGAGCTGGCCCGGGCTGTCCCAGAAGACGAGATCGCCCGGCCAGGTGCGGTTGAGGGCGGCCGCACCGCCGACGCCGAGGACGAAGACCGCGAAGATCACCGTCAGGTAGCGGGGGAGCGAGCCGCGCTGGACGGACTCGGTGACCGTGCTGGCGACGCGGTCGAGCCAGCGGACGGTGGCCCAGTAGCCCTCGGCCGAGTCGATCCGGTTGGGCAGCATCGACTGCGCGCGCGCGACGGCGACGCGCTTGGCGAAGAGCAGTAGTCCGACGGCGATCACGAGGGCGCTGAGTGCCAGCGCGGGCTCGAAGCCGTGCCAGAGCGCGAGGTGGTAGCCGCCGTGGTCGGAGGCCTCCGCGGCGGCGGCGAGCTCCGGGTCGGCGTCCGGGGCGGCGTAGGGGAGGGTGTCCGCGTAGACGGCGACGAGCGGGTCGAGCACGGAGGCGGCGATCCCGCCGATCACGCTGGCGGCGGCCAGCAGCACCGGGGCGGCGGTGAAGGTCCACGGCTCGGCGTGCAGGTGCGTGTCCTCGAGCCCCTTCTTCCGGGCGAAGGCGCCCCAGAAGAAGCGCGCGGAGTAGGCCACGGTGAGGATCGAGCCGAGGACGAGGCCGACCAGCGCGACCCAGGCCCAGAACGAGCCCTGCTCGATCGCCGAGATCAGGCTCGTGAACACGGCCTCCTTGGCGACGAAGCCCAGCAGCGGCGGGATGCCCGCCATCGACAGCACGCCGACGAGGGCGGCGCTCGCGAGCACCGGCGCCTGCCGTCCCAGGCCGCTGAGCTTGCGGAGGTCGCGCGTGCCGGCGCGGTGGTCGACGATGCCGACGGTGAGGAAGAGCAGCGCCTTGAAGAGAGCGTGGGCGACGAGCAGGGTCAGTCCGGCCAGCGCGGCGTCGCGCGAGCCGAAGCCGACGGCGACGGTCAGGAAGCCGAGCTGGCTGACGGTGCCGTAGGCCAGCACGAGCTTGAGGTCGTACTGCCGGAGCGAGCGCCAGCCGCCGACGAGCATGGTCCAGACTCCGACGCTCACCACCACGGGCAGCCAGACGGAGTCGTCGGCGAAGCCCGGCGCGAGGCGCGCGACGAGGTAGATGCCGGCCTTCACCATCGCGGCGGCGTGCAGGTAGGCGCTGACCGGCGTGGGAGCGGCCATCGCGGCCGGCAGCCAGAAGTGGAACGGCACCAGGGCCGACTTCGAGAACGCGCCGAGCAGCACCAGCACCAGGGCCGTCGACACGATCGGGCCGGAGGGGGCGGCGGCGACGATCCCGGAGAGGCTGGTGGTACCGGCCTGCACGATCAGGACGATGATCCCGACCAGCATCGCCAGCCCGCCGAGAGTCGTGACCAGGAGCGCCTGGAGCCCGGCACCCCGGCTCTCCTTGCGCCCGCTGTAGTGGCCGATGAGGAGGTAGGAGAGGACGCTCGTCGCCTCCCAGAAGACGAAGAGGATGATCACGTCGTCGGCCGTGACCAGCCCGTACATCACTCCGGCGAACGCGGACAGGAGCGCTGCGAACCGGCCCAGCGAGGGCTCGTCGCGGCTGAAGTACGTCGCGCAGTAGGCGAGGACCAGGGCGCCGACTCCGCTGACCACGAGGGCGAGGACGATCGAGAGCGCGTCCAGGCGGAAGGAGAGGGCGATGTCGAGCGCGGGGATCCACGGCACGGACTCGCGGATCTCGCCGCCGTCGAGGATCGTCGGCAGGGCGGTCGCGGTGGCGACGAAGCTCGCGGCCGGGATCAGCGCCAGCGCGTAGAACGTCTTCGGCCCGAACCGGTCCACCAGCCAGGGGGTCACCACGGCGATCGCGAACGAGATCACGAGGATGAGGAGCATCACATGTTCCTCCCAAGGTGTACCCAGCGCATAAGTCGGTCAAGAATATCGGAGCGCCCTCCCGCGGAACCTGAGTGCGCGAAGGCTTGACGGCCCCGTCGTGATCCGCCAGGGCCCTACCGTGGGGAGCATGGCCCGCTCGCTCCTCCCCGACCAGCTCTGCCGACTCCGCGTCCACGACCTCGCGACGGGGGAGTCGACGACCGTCTTCGAGTCCGACTCCGTCCTCGTGGAGGCGCCGAACTGGACTCCGGACGGCTCCGCCCTGATCGTGAACGGCGACGGCGGCCTCTTCCGACTGCCGCTCCAGGGGACGCCCGTGCTCGAGCCGATCCCGCTCGACGGGGTGCCGGCCGAGCTCAACAACGACCACGTGCTCGCCCCGTCCGGCGGGCTCGCCTACGTCTCGGCGCGCGACGGGCACCTGTACGCGGTCGAGCTCGACGGCTCCGCCCCCGCCCGCCGCCTGACCGCCGAGCGCGAGGGCGCGCGCTTCAAGCACTACCTGCACGGCGTCTCGCCCGACGGCGCGACCCTCGCGCTGATCGGCGGCGGCGACGCCTCCGGGCGGTGGCGGACCGACGTCTATACGATGCCGGCCGCAGGAGGCGCGCTCACCGCCCTGACCGACGACGAGCCGGCGGACGACGGCGTCGACGTCTCGGCCGACGGCCGCACCCTCGTCTTCAACTCCGAGCGGGCCGGAGGAGGGGCGCAGCTGTTCCGCATCGGCCTCGACGGCTCCGCGCTCTCCCGCCTGGTCGAGTCGGACACGGTCGACTGGTTCCCGCACGAGTCGCCCGACGGCGCGCACCTGCTCTACCTCGCCTATCCGGAGGGGACGGCCGGGCACCCCGAGAACGTCGACGTCGAGCTGCGGCTGCTCGACCTCCCCGGGCGCGCGACGCTCGAGCCCGGCCGCGTGCTGGAGCGCCTCCACGGCGGGCAGGGGACGATCAACGTCTCCGGCTGGGCGCCGGACTCGACGCGCTTCGCCTACGCCGACTACCCGCGGCGCTGAGAGCCTGAGTCCTTGCCGCGCATGCGCGGGAGGGGGATCGATCACGGCGGGGAGCGGGTCTTGAATCGGGGGATGAGCATCGACAGCGCAGCATCCTCCTCCGTCACCCGCTCGCCGCTCGGCGACTCCGGCATCGACGTCTTCCCGCTCTCGCTCGGCGGCAACGTCTTCGGCTGGACCGCGGGGCGGCAGACCTCCTTCGACGTCCTCGACGGCTACACGGCCGCGGGCGGCGACTTCATCGACACCGCCGACGCCTACTCCGCCTGGGTCCCGGGCAACACGGGCGGCGAGTCCGAGACGATCATCGGCGAGTGGCTCGCGCAGCGCTCGGGGGACCGGGACGACGTGGTGATCGCGACGAAGGCGGGCCGCCACCCGCAGTTCACCGGCCTCGCGCCCGACACCGTGCGCGCGGCCGCCCGCGCCTCCCTCGAGCGCCTCGCGACCGACCGGATCGACCTCTACTACGCCCACTTCGACGACGAGGCCGTGCCGATGGCCGACATCGCCGCCGTGTTCTCGGAGCTCGTGGACCAGGGCCTGGTCCGCGCGATCGGAGTGTCGAACTTCAGCGCCGATCGCGTCGCGGAGTGGCTGCGCATCGCGGGCGAGGAGGGCCTGCACGCGCCCGTCGCGCTGCAGCCGCACTACAACCTCGTGGAGCGCGGGATCGAGGCCGACCTGCTACCCCTCGCCCGCGAGGCGGGGCTGGCCGTCGTCCCCTACTCCGCCCTGGCGTCGGGATTCCTGACCGGCAAGTACCGTGACGGATCGACGCCCGAGGGTCCGCGCGCCGACGGCGCCTCCCGCTACCTCGACGGCCGCGGCCGCCGGGTGCTGGCGGCGCTCGACGCGGCGGCGGAGGCGCACGGCGCCGAGGTGGCGACGGTGGCGCTCGCCTGGCTCCGCTCGCAGCCCGGAGTGGTCGCGCCGATCGCCAGCGCCCGCGTGATGGAGCAGCTGCCGGCGCTGATCGCCTCGGCCTCCCTCGAGCTGAGCGCCGAGGAGCTCGCCGCGCTCGACGAGGCGAGCCGGGCGTAGCCGCAGACGGGCAGCCGCGGGGGCGCGTCCCCCGCGGTCATCGACGCTCCGCGGAGGTGCTATCGTCTAACGGTGCCAAATCGCGGGCACGCCCCGAGAGGGGCTGTCAGACCCGCAGGTGCGCCCCCTTAGCTCATTGGTAGAGCACTTCCTTGGTAAGGAAGAGGTAGTGGGTCCGATTCCCACAGGGGGCTCCGTTCCCCGCAGGCCAGACCTGCGAAGAACGCGCGGCGGGGTAGCTCAGGTGGTTAGAGCACACGGCTCATAATCGTGGTGTCGCGGGTTCAAGTCCCGCTCCCGCTACAGCGAGAAGGCCCCGGTTCGCGCGTCGAGCCGGGGCCTTCGGCGTTCCCGGGCGAGGTCCTGCCTGCGGGAGAGGTCTCAGACCGCGCAGCCCGCGAAGAGCACGTCGTCCGAGGAGACCAGGTCCTCCAGGGTCAGCAGGCGGTCGAGGTCGTGGCCGGCGGCCAGGGCGTTGGCGCGCTCCGGTGCGGTCTGGGGGGCGAGGCGCCCTTCCATGACCCCGCCGAGGGCGCGGACGGCGCAGGCGGCGACCACTCCCTCCGGGGTTCCGCCGATGCCGAGGACGAGGTCGACGCGGCCCGCGGGATCGGCCGCCTCGATCGCGACCGACACGTCGCCCTCGCCGCGCAGCTCGAGCGCGACCCCGGCCGCGCGCAGAGCCGCGATGAGCCCGGAGTGACGCGGCTTGTCGAGCACGACGACGACCAGCTCCGCGACGGGCTTCCCGAGCGCCGCCGCCAGCCGTGCGGCGTTCTCGGCGGGAGGGAGGTCGAGCGAGACGGCGCCCCGGCCCGCTGCAGAGCAGACCAGCTTGTCCATGTAGAAGACGTCACGCGGGTCGAACAGCGTGCCTCGCGGGGCCAGCGCGATCACGCTCACCGAGCCGGGGAGCCCCTCCGCCGTGAGCCGGGTGCCGTCGAGCGGATCGACCGCCACGTCGCAGGAGGGAGCGGAGGCGCGGCCGAGGCGCTCGCCGTTCGCGAGCATCGGGGCCTCGTCCTTCTCGCCCTCGCCGATCACGACGACGCCGTCGAACGGAGCGTCGGCCAGCACGGCGCGCATCGCCGCGACCGACGCCTCGTCCGCCGCGATCTTGTCGCCGCGCCCGTACCAGCCGCGCGCCGCCTCGGCCGCCGCGCGCACGGCGGCGGCCACCGCCTCCTGCAGCTCGGCCGGGTAGGCGGGCGACGCGATCAGCCGCAGGCTGCTCATGCGCGCGCGGGCTGAGCGGTCGCGGTGCGGACCAGCCGCTCCAGGGTGCGCAGGCCGTCGGAGGAGAGCACCGACTCCAGGTGCCCCTGCACCGACGCGACGTGCTCGCCGCGGAGGGCGTTGACCACTCCCGTCTCCGGGTCGACCGAGACCTCGAGCCCCAGCCGGGGCGTGCGCGCGACGCCGGGGGCGACGGAGGAGAAGGTGTTGTAGAAGCCGATCGCGGCGTCCTCGCCGAACACGTCCACCGCCAGGCGCACGCCCTGGCGGGGCGCGGGCAGCGGCTCGACAGGGAGGCCCGCCAGCAGCGACAGCATCTGGTGGCTGAGGCAGACGGCGAGCATCGGCCGCTCCGCCTCGAGGCGCGTGGTCATCAGCGAGCGCAGGTGCGCGATCCGCGGGTCGGAGTCGTCGCGGGGGTCGCCCGGGCCGGGGCCGAAGACGACGAGGTCGTCGCTCAGCACGTCGGCGACCTCCGACCAGCGCTCGACCCGGGCGTCCATCCCGAGGTGGCGCAGCTGGTGGGCGAGCATCGTCGTGAACTGGTCCTCGTTGTCGACGATCAGCGCGGTGTGCCCGGCGAGGCCGGCGATGTGCTCGGGCGCCTGGGGCCGGAGCCAGAACGAGGCGAGCCGCTCGTTGCGCGCCTCGAGCGCCTCCTGCACGCCCGGCTGCGCGTTCAGGTCGATGGCCGGCGGCACCTCGCGGTGCGGCAGCAGGCCGAGGGCGGAGAGGACGCCCGACGCCTTCGCCCGCGTCTCGGCGACCTCGCCCTCGGGGGTGGAGTGGCGCACGAGCGTCGCGCCGGCCGGCACGGTGAGGCGGCCGTCCGCGCGGAGGTAGGCGGTGCGGATGAGGATGGGGGCGTCGACCGTGTAGCCGTGCTCCTCCGGCTCGAAGAGGGCGAGCACGCCGGAGTAGTAGCCGCGCGGCTCCTTCTCGTACTCGGCGATCACGGCGCACGCGTTCTCCATCGGCGAGCCGGTGACCGTGGGCGCGAACATCGTCAGCCGCAGGACCTCGCGCACGTCGAGTCCGGTGCGGCCCTCGAGCAGGTACTCGGTGTGGCTGAGCCGCGACATCTGCTTGAGGAACGGCCCGAGGATGCGGCCGCCGTCCGGGCAGACCGCGCTCATCATCTTCATCTCCTCGTCCACGACCATGAAGAGCTCCTCGCTCTCCTTGACGTCGGCGAGGAACGCGAGCACCTCCTCCCCGGTGGGTCCGGCCGCGGGGTGGCGGAAGGTGCCGCTGATCGGGTTCATCATCGCGACGCCGTCCCGCACCGAGACGTGGCGCTCGGGGGTCGCGCCGACGGCGGTGACCGTCTGCGCGCCGTCGACGCCGGGGGTGTGGATCGCGAAGGTCCAGTACGCGCCGGACTCGTCGGTGAGCAGGCGGCGGAACCAGGCCAGGACCGCCTCGACGGGCGGCGCGTCGGTCTGCGCGACGAAGGCGCGGTTGATGACGAAGTTGGCGCCCTCGCCGCGGCCGATCTCGTCCTCGATCACCCGGCGGACGATGTCGGCGTACTCGTCGTCCGGCACGTCGAAGCCGCGCTCCTCGACCGGGATCTCCCGCTCGGGCAGGAGCCGCAGCACCTCCGCCAGGGGGACGCTCTCGCGCTCGCGCACCACGAGGTTGCGCAGCGGGGCTCCGTCGTCCTTCGCCGCGAAGCCGCGCTCGCGCACCTGCCGGTAGGGCACGAGGGTCAGCACGTCGTCGCCGTCGAGCGGGATGTCGGCCAGGCCCTCGACGTCGAGCACGTCGCCCGTGAACACGTCGACGGCGTCGCGGCCCTGGCGGAGGACCACCGCGAACGGCAGCGTCCCGTCGGAGGCGAGGATGCGGGAGAGGAGCGAGGTCATCGTGGTCCTTGAATCGGGTCGTGCCCCACCCGGGCCCTGACATGCAGAACGACCGCCCGGAGGAGGCGGTCGCGTGCGAGGGGTCTGCGCGTCGGTCCGCCTAGGAGGCGGGCCACCAGGGGCTTCGGATCGACGTGCGCACGCGGCGAGTCTAGGGGAGAGGCGGGCGGCGGCCAAGCGGTGTCAGACGGCCGGCCGCTCGGTCGGCTCGCCCCGCAGGGTCCGGAGCAGAAGGGTCGCGCCGGCCGTCGCGGCGGGGGTGGCGACGACCGCGCCCCCGGGGACGAGGAACGCCAGGTAGACGGCGATGCCGAAGCCGAGCGAGACCGCGCGGTGCTCGCCGAGGAGGCGGCGGCGGTCGCGGAGGGAGAGCCCCCGGGCGTCGCCCGCGAACCCGGTCAGCTCGAGCGCGAGGGCCCTCCCGCCGACCAGGGCGCCGGCGACGAGGCCGACGATCGAGCCGACCAGCGGCACCAGGCCCAGCAGCACCAGGACCACGCCGATCCCGAGGGAGGTGGCGACCAGCACGGCGGAGTCGCGGAGGCCGCGGCCGACCCCCTGCCAGAAGGTGCTCTCGCGCTCGTCGGGCACGCCGCCGAGGTCGTCCTCGACCCGCCGCCAGATCCGCTCGTAGAAGGGGTCGCCGACCAGCAGGGTCACCGCGGCGAAGAGGACCACGCCGAGGGCGAGCACGGCGCCGACCACCGCGATCGAGAGCACCAGGCGGACGGTGGCGGCCGTGCCCTCGTCCCAGCCGCCGGCGAACGGGGTGAGCGCGGTCACCGCGTCCTGCACCCGCGTGAGCACCAGGACCAGCACGCCGACGAAGACCAGGCCGACGATCAGGGGCGGGATCGCGCCGAGGAGCATCGCCCGCGGCGAGCGGACCCAGGTGCGGAAGCCGCGGAGGAAGAGCCGGGCACCGAGGCCGAGATCGCGGAGGACGCTCATCCCCCGATCCTCGCAGGTGGGTCCGGGTCGGGGGTCCGGCAGAACGCCCGACTGCACGGGACGTGGAACCTCAGACCCGCTCGAACGGAGCGAGCAGCCCCGCCATCGCCTTCGTCCGCGGCGCGGCGTACTCGTCGCGCCGCGAGGTGCTGACGCCCATCGCGACGAGCCCCTCCACCAGGCGCACCGCCGAGGCGACGCCGTCGATCACGGGCACGCCCAGCTCCCGTGAGAGGTCGCGGCACAGGTCGGCCATGCCCGCGCAGCCCAGCACGATCGAGTCGGACCCGTCGACGGCCAGCGCTTCGGCGCACTCCGCCAGGATCGCGCGGCGGGCGTCGGAGCGGGGGTCGTCGAGTTCGAGCACGGGGATGTCGCAGGCGCGCACCTGACGGCAGGCGTCGCCGAACCCGGCGCGGCGGGCGATGTCCCAGGCGCGGCCGCTCGTGCGCGAGAGCGTGGTGACCACGCTGAAGCCCCGGCCGACGAGCGCGGCCATGTGCATGGCGGCCTCGGCGATCCCCACGACCGGGCCGCTCGCGATCTCGCGCGCGGCGTCGACGCCCGGGTCGCCGAAGCACGCGATGACCGCGCCGTCGCAGCCGGCCGCCTCCGCCCGGGCGATCTCGTGCAGGACGCCGGGCACGGCGAGCGCCTCGTCGTAGTGGCTCTCGATCGACGCCGGACCCATCGGCGGGGTGACGGCCGTGATCTCGGTGCCGAGCGAGGCGACGGAGCGGGCGGCCCGGCCGATCGCCGCGGTCATCGCAGTGCTGGTGTTCGGGTTGACGACGGTGATGCGCATGGTGGTTCCTCGCTTCGGGTGCCGGGAGGGGGAGGGGCCCGCCCGGCCGCCGGTCCGCGGGATGCGGAGCGGCCGGAGCGGATCCCTCCTCCGTGCCGGCCGGATCAGACGGTCGAGCCGTCGCTGACGTGCTCGAGGTCCTCGTCGAGGCGCCCGATCCGCGGCGCGCGCCGCTCGAGCACGGCCATCGCGACGAACCCGAGCCCGCAGCCGAGGAACCAGCTGTAGTCGCCGAGCCAGGTGAACTCCGCGCCTCCCGCCTCCGCGATCCAGCGCGGCACGAGCACCGAGGCGACGGAGGGGACTCCGCCGATCACGGTCGCCCAGACGGCGTTGGGGTTGAAGCCGCGCGAGAACCAGTAGCGGCCCTTCTCGCTCATCGTGTAGAGGTCGTCCACCCAGACGCGCTGGCGGCTGATCAGGTAGTAGCCCGCGATGAGGACGCCGAACAGCGGTCCGATCAGCGCGCCGAGGATGCCGAGCGTGTAGTGGATGGCGGTGTCGTTCGAGTACCAGTTCCACGGGGTGAGCAGCACCGAGCCGACGGCGGCGATCATGCCGCCCATCCGCCAGCTGATCTTCTTCGGGTTGACGTTGGAGAAGTCGAACGCGGGGGAGATGAAGTTGGCGACGATGTTGATGCCGATCGTCGCGATGACGAACGTGAGCCCGCCCAAGAGCACGGCGAACCAGGTGTCGATCCGCTCGACGGTCTCGATCGGGTCGGTGATCAGCTCGCCGAAGACCGGGACGGTCGCCGAGGCGGTGATCACGGTGAGGAGGGAGAAGAAGAGGAAGTTGATCGGGAGGCCGAGCAGGTTGCCGCGCTTCACGGCGCCGTAGCTGCGGGCGTACCGGGAGAAGTCGCCGAAGTTGAGCATCGGGCCCGAGAAGTAGGAGACGACCAGGGCGACGGCCGAGATCATCACCGGCACCGCGGCGGCGAGGTCGAGCGGCTCGCCGGAGCCGAGGGTGAGCGAGATGTTCTCCCAGCCCGCCTGCGACACCAGGTAGACGGCCAGCACGAGCATCACCACGTAGACCGCCGGTCCCGCCCAGTCGATGAAGCGGCGGATCGACTCCATGCCCCGCCAGAACAGCGCGGCCTGCGCGACCCAGAGGATCGCGTAGGAGAGGTAGCCCAGAGCCGAGAGGCCGAGGAACGACGCCTCGGGCGTGTTCAGGGCGGCCATGCCCGGGAAGAACTTGAGGAAGACGATGTTCAGCGACTGCGCCGCCAGGTAGGTCTGCACGCCGTACCAGGCGATCGCGATCAGTCCGCGGATGATCGCCGGGATGTTCGCGCCGCGGATGCCGAAGATCGCCCGGTTGATGACGGGGTAGGGCACGCCGGTGACCTGGCTGGGCTTGGCGACGAGGTTGCAGAAGACCTGCACGATCACGATGCCCACCACCAGGGCGACGAGCACCTGCCAGCCGGCCAGGCCCAGCGCGAAGAGTGAGCCCGCGGTCACGTACCCGCCGACGCTGTGCACGTCCGACATCCAGAACGCGAAGATGTTGTAGCTCGACCAGCGCTGCTTCCGGAGCGGGGCGAGGTCCTCGTTGGAGAGGCGGTCGTCGTAGCCGGCGCTCGCCGCGGCGGCGGGATCCGGATCGACCGGAGGAGCGGTGACTCGGGGTGCGGTGACGCGGTCGGACATGGGTGGATCCACCTCTCGGGCGGTCGTGCGCAGAGCGGCACGGAGCGGATGTGTCAGGGTGGTCGGGACGTCCGGCCGAGGAGGCGGGGCGTCGCGGAGAGCGTTCCGAGTGAAGTGATCACTTCACGCGGGCCACGCTACGAGTCGGGAGGCCGCCGCTCGTTTCGGCTCCGTTACGGCTGTGTGACGATCCGCGAGAGGGGACGGGCCATGCCCTCCGACGACACCGCGCCCGACGAGGCGGCCGCCCGGGCGATCGCGGACGGGGCCGGACTCGGCGCCCGGCTGCGGGAGCTGCGGCTCTCGGCGGGCCTGTCGCTGAAGGCACTCGCCGGGCGACTCGGCATCTCCGTGAGCGCCGTCTCGCAGATCGAGCGCGGAGCCATGCAGCCCTCGGTCGGCCGGCTGATCGCCCTCGTGGACGCGCTGGGGGTCCCGCTGTCCGCCGTGTTCGACCAGGGCGCGTCGGCGCCGGTCGAGACCGCGGTCGTCCGGGCGCGCGAGTCGGCGCCCGTGGCGCTCGAGGGCGGAGTGCTGTTCCGCCGTCTGGCGCCGCGTCCGCTGGACGCCGTCGACTTCTTCGAGTCGACCTACCCGACGGGCTCGACCTCGACGGCGCACCGGCAGCTGCTCCGCCACGACGGGTTCGAGATGGGGACGGTGACGCTCGGAGAGCTGACGGTCGAGTTCGAGGACGAGTCGGTCGTCCTCGGGCCGGGCGACGCCATCACGTTCCCGTGCGAGCGGCCGCACCGCATGGTCAACACGGGCTCGACCACGGCGATCGCGACCTGGCTGATCGTCCACCGCTGACACCGCGCCGGTGCTTCGTGCCGGACCCCTGGCGGCACCACCTGCGTATGGGATCCTGGTCCTCGCTCCTCCACAACGGTCGGACGACCGTCTCCTGTCCACACCCCGGTCGGGATCGGGGCGCGGCGGGCCCTCGGTGTCGGTACCGCCTGGTGGGCTGGTCTCCTCGACCGAGGGGTGCGGAACGTGGAGGAGCGGATGGACGGCAGGAACGACGAGGGGTGCCCGCGCTGGTGCTCGGGCGAGCACGACGAGCTGGTCGCGGCGGGGGAGCGGCTGCACCGCTCCGCGGCGAGCTCGCTCCCGGTGGTGCTCTGGGCGGGCCGAGACGGGGCCGCGGGCGCGACGGTGCACGTCTCCCTGTGCCGCCCGGGGGAGTCGGGGGAGGACAGGCTCCGCCTGGAGGCCGACGGGCTCGGCGAGGTCGACCTCGATCTCAGCTCGGGGTCGCGGCTGGCCGGCGCGGTGCTCCGGCTACTCGGCGCCTCGTGACGTGCGCGGCGGGTCGGGCGGCAGGAGGTCCGTCAGCTCGATCTCGAGCGCCTCGCAGAGCGCGAGGAGGGTGTGCAGCGTGGGGTTCGCGGGCGAGCCGGGCTTCGACTCGCCCTTCTCGAACTTCTGGTAGGTGTAGCCCGCGAGCCCGGCCGCGTGGGCGATCCGCTCCTGGCTGGCGCCCTTGGCGATGCGGGCCCGGTGCATATTGGTGCCGAGCTCGCGGGCGTAGGTCGCCCAGTCGCGCTCGGGAGTGGGTGTCGACATGCCCGCCAGCTTCGGAGAAGTTCGGCCGCGGGTCAGCCATACACGGATGGGAAATTCCCGGTGGTCATACCCGGGTGACCACCGGCGGCGCCTCCGGAGCCCCGAGGGCCCCGCGACGGCAGCGCCTAGTATGGCCGGGTGCCAGTGAACCCCGAACTCGTCGGGCGCGTCTTCGCGCCCACGGAGCCCTATCAGGTGGGGCGCGAGAAGGTGCGCGAGTTCGCCCGCGCCGTCTCCGCGACCTCCCCCCTGCACCACGACGTCGAGGCCGCCCGCGCCGCCGGGCACCCCGACCTCGTCGCTCCGCCCACCTTCGCCGTCGTCGTGCAGGAGTTCACGCTCCAGCAGCTGCTCGCCGAGCCCGACGGCGGGATCGACTTCAGCCGCGTCGTGCACGGAGACCAGCGCTTCGTGCTGTCCCGTCCGGTCGTGGCCGGCGACGAGCTGACCGCGACCCTCTCGGTCGCCGCCATCAAGAAGCTCGGCGCCCACTCCATGGTCACCACCGAGTCCCGCATGGTCGACGCGAGCGGCGAGCACGTCGTCACCGCGATCTCGACCCTCGTGGTCAGGGGAGACGAATGAGCACCGCACTGCCCGCTCTCGCCGAGCTGAACGTCGGCCAGGTCGTCGCCGAGAGCCGCTTCCCGATCGACCGCGGCACCCTGGTGCGCTACGCGGGCGCCTCGGGCGACTTCAACCCCATCCACTATCGCGACGACGTCGCCGCCGAGGTCGGCCTGCCCGGCGTGCTCGCGCACGGCATGCTCACGATGGGCACCGCGGTGCAGGTCGTCGTCGACTGGGTCGGCGACCCCGGACGCGTGGTCGACTACCAGGTGCGCTTCACCCGCCCCGTCGTGGTGGACCCGCGCGACGGCGCCGCCATCGACGTGGTCGCCAGGATCGGTGCTGTGAACGCCGAGGAGGGCTGGGTCCGCGTCGACCTGGCCGTCTCGGTCGAGGGCCAGTCCGTCCTCGGCAAGGCCCAGGCACGGGTCCGACTCGCGTGACCTCCGCGCCGCTGCTCTCCGCCCTGACCACCCTCCGCGTCGGCGGACCCGCCGAGCGCCTCGTCGAGCCCGCCACCGAGGCGGAGCTGGTCGAGACGCTCGTCGGCCTGTGGTCGGACGACGAGCCGTGGCTGCTGCTCGGCGGCGGCTCCAACCTCCTCGTGGGCGACGACGGGGTCGAGGGCACGGTCGTGCGCGTGCGCACCACCGGCGTCGAGCGGCTCCCCTCCGACGAGCCGGGGCGCGTGCTCCTGCGGGTCCAGGCGGGCGAGTCGTGGGACGGCCTCGTCGCGACGACCGTGGAGCGCGGCTGGGCGGGCCTCGAGGCTCTCAGCGGCATCCCCGGCACGGTCGGTGCGTCGCCGGTGCAGAACATCGGCGCCTACGGCCAGGAGCTCTCGGACACGCTGGTCGCGGTCGACTTCCTCGACGAGGGCGCCCGCGAGCCCGTCCGGCTGACGGCGGAGGAGCTGCAGTTCGCCTACCGCACCTCCGTGATCAAGCAGGGCCGCCGGGGCGCGGTGCTGGCCGTCGAGTTCGCGCTCGAGGAGGTCGGCGCCGAGGGCGACGGCACTCCCGTCGCCTACGGTCAGCTGGCGTCGGCGCTCGGAGTCGCGCTCGGCGACCGCGTGCCGCTCGCGCGGGTGCGCGAGACCGTGCTGGCGCTGCGTGCGGGCAAGGGCATGGTCCTCGATCCGGAGGACCCGGACACCGCGAGCGCCGGCTCCTTCTTCACCAACCCCCTCGTCACGAGCGCGTTCGCCGACTCCCTGCCGCCCGAGGCGCCGCGCTGGCCGGTCGAGCCGACGGCGGAGGCGCCCGTCATCACCCCGCTCGCCGCGGTCGAGGCAGGAGCGCCCGTCGGGCTGCCCGTGCCTCCCCGCGCCGACGGCCTGGTGAAGCTCAGCGCCGCGTGGCTGATCGAGCACGCCGGCGTCTCGCGCGGTTTCGCCCTGCCCGGCTCGCGGGCCGCCGTGTCGAGCAAGCACACCCTCGCCCTGACCAACCGCGGAGGAGCGACGGCCGAACAGGTCGCCGAGCTCGCCCGGTACGTCCAGGGCCGCGTCCTGGCGGAGTTCGGCGTGCTGCTGCACCCCGAGCCCGTCGTGGTCGGCACCGCGGTCTGAGTCCGCGCGGTCTGCGCGCGCAGGCCCCGCGCTCGCGGGGACGCGCGCCCTCCGGCCGCGGCCTCCTCCGGCTCAGCTGTCGCGGCGGATCCAGCGGAAGCCGAAGCGGCAGGCGACGAGCCCCACGACGAGCCAGATACCGAGCACCAGCGCGACGCCGCCGAGGTCCCACGACCCGTTCACCTCCGCCTCCTCGAACCCGCTCGGCAGGAACACGGCGCGCATGCCCTGCGCGATCCACTTGAGCGGGAAGACGCTCGCCGTGTTCTGCAGCCAGTCCGGCAGCGTCGTGAACGACAGGTACGACCCCGAGATGAACTGCAGCACGAGCAGCGGCGGCACGATCACGGCGGTCGCGCTCTTGCCCGAGCGGGGCAGCGCGGAGACGGCGATGCCGAGGATGGCCGACGTCGCGACTCCTGCCAGGTAGACCCAGGCGAAGGTCGCCCAGCGTCCGCTGTCGGTGGGCAGCTCGACCGAGAACACCGTCGCCGCGACGAGGAGCAGCAGGGCCGTCTGCGCGAGGCTCGTCACGAGCACCTGGCCGAACTTGCCGATGAAGTAGCTGAAGACCGGCAGCGGTGCTCCCGCGAGGCGCTTGAGCGTGCCGTCGCCGCGCTCGACCGCGATGTCGACGCCCAGGTTCTGGACGCCCGAGAGCAGGATCCCGGCCGCGGCCAGGCCCGGCACGTAGTACTCCGCCATCGGGATGCCCGGGTCCTGCGGGTTCGCCTGCATCACCGCGGTGTCGCCGAACGCGACCGAGAAGATCGTCAGGAGCAGCACCGGGAAGAGGAAGGTGAAGAACACCTGGTCCGGAGCGCGGAAGTACGAGCGGATCTCGTAGCGGGCCCGGGCGAGTCCGAGGCGGACGGTGCGTCCCGGGCCGGTGGAGAGAGTGCGGGGGCGGGTGGCGACGGCGGTCACGCGGGCTCTCCGATCAGGTCGACCGCGTCGCGGTCCTCGCGGATGAGGTCGAGGTAGATGTCCTCGAGGCTGGGGCGGACGACCTCGAGGGCCGTCGGCTCACCGATCCGGGAGTGCAGCTCGGCGACGGTCCGGGCGGGCTCGGTGGTGCGCAGCCGGTGCAGCACGCCGTCCTCGCGCCACTGCACGATCGGGACGCGCGCCTCGTCCCCTCCGATCGCGCTCATCGGGCCGATGGCCAGGAGCCGCCCGCCGGAGATCACGGCGGCGCGGTCGCCGAGGCGGGCGGCCTCGTCGAGGTAGTGGGTGGTGAGCAGGATGGTCGTGCCCTCGCTCTTGAGCAGAGCGATCAGGTCCCAGAAGGAGTGGCGGGCCTCGGGGTCGAAGCCCGTGGTGGGCTCGTCGAGGAACACCAGCTCGGGGCGGCCGATGATGCCGAGGGCGACGTCGACGCGGCGGCGCTGGCCGCCCGAGAGGCGCCCGATGCGCGAGCGGGCCTTGGACGTCAGCCCGACGGCCTCGATGGTCTCGTCGACGTCGCGCGGTCGCGGATAGAGGCTGGCGAAGTGCGCGATCTGCTCGCGGACCGTCGCGTTGCCGGACTCGCCGCTGGACTGCAGGACGATCCCCAGACGCGCCTTCCACGCCAGGTCGCCGTGGCGCGGGTCGACCCCGAGCACCGACACCTCGCCGCCGGAGCGGTCGCGGTAGCCCTCGAGGATCTCGATGGTCGTCGACTTCCCGGCGCCGTTCGGGCCGAGGAGCGCGAAGGTCTCGCCCCGGTGGATGTCGAAGGAGACTCCCGCGACCGCCGGAGCGCCCCCGTAGTCCTTCCGCAGGTCGCGGACTCGGACGGCGTGGTCTTCGCTCATCGTCACAGCGTGCCCTGTCGCACCCCTCCGGCGACAGTGATCCCCGATTTCCGCCTCCCTCTTGCCCTCCCCGCCCCGAGATGCCAGGCACCCCTCACCTGTCGGACAGGCGTGTCGCAGTACCCGCCGTCACCGTGCGGCACGGTCGAGGGGCGACCGGCGATCCGCGTGTCGGCGGATCGTCGTCCGCGCTGCGCATCCCGCTCTCTGCGACGCACCTCGTCGTCGAGCCGGCCGCGGCCTATCGACGACGCAGGAGGAGAGGGGCTAGACGGTGCCGAAGAGCCGCTGCAAGCGGCGCACGCCCTCGAGGAGCGCGTCGTCGCCGAGGGCGTAGGACAGGCGGAGGTAGCCGCTCGGTCCGAAGGCCTCCCCGGGGACGGTGGCGACCTCGGCCTGCTCGAGGATGAGGTCGGCGAGCTCGAGGGAGGTCGTCGGGGTGGTGCCGTTCCACTCGCGGTTCAGCAGCCCGTTCACGTCGGGGTAGACGTAGAACGCGCCGCCGGGGGTGGGGCACTCGATCCCGTCGATCGCGTTCAGCTCGGCGACGATGGTGCGGCGGCGGCGGTCGAAGGCCAGGCGCATCTCCTCGGCCGGCTCCTGCGGGCCGGTGAGGGCGGCGATCGCGGCGCGCTGCGAGATGTTCGAGACGTTGCTCGAGAGGTGCGACTGCAGGTTCGAGGCGCCCTTGATCGCGTCGGCCGGGCCGACCATCCATCCGACGCGCCAGCCGGTCATCGCGTAGGTCTTCGCGACGCCGTTGACGAGGATCGTCCGGTCGCGGAGGGCCGGCACCGCCTCGACGATCGAGGTCGCGTGCTCGAGCGGGCTCGCGTCGTCCTGGTCGCCGGTGGAGTAGACGAGGTTCTGGTAGATCTCGTCGGCGATGATCCAGAGGCCGTGCTCCTCGGCCCACTCGCCGATCTCGCGGGTCTGCTCGGCCGAGTAGACGGCGCCGGTGGGGTTGGAGGGGGAGACGAACAGGAGCACCTTCGTGCGCTCGGTGCGCGCGGCCTCCAGCTGCTCGACCGTGACCAGGTAGCCCTGGTCGGCGCCCGCGAACACGTCCACCTGCACGCCGCCGGCGAGCTTGATCGCCTCGGGGTAGGTGGTCCAGTACGGGGTCGGCACCAGCACCTCGTCGCCGTCGTCGAGGAGGGTCTGGAAGGCCTGGTAGACGGCCTGCTTGCCGCCGTTGGTGACCACGACCTGCGAGGGGTCGACGGCCCATCCGGAGTCGCGCGCCGTCTTCTCCGCGATGGCCGCGCGGAGGTCGGGGAGGCCCGCCGCGGGGGTGTAGCGGTAGTTCCCCGGGTCGAGCACGGCGGCCGAGGCGGCCTCGACGATGTGCTCGGGAGTGAGGAAGTCGGGCTCGCCGGCGGCGTAGGACACGACCGGTCGGCCCTGGGCCTGGAGGGCCTTCGCCTTGGCGTCGACCTTCAGAGTGGCGGACTCGGCGATGGCGGCGATGCGGGCGGAGATGCGCGTGGTGGAGGACACGACGGCCAGCGTATCCTGCGCGCGCACGGGGCTCCGAGGCCCCCCGCCGCTCGGCTGGACACGCCCTGCGGGTCCACGTACACTCGTCCGAGGTAGTCGATCTCTGCCCTCATCCACAGCGCCCGCGAGGGTCGCGGCGGTGGGGCGGCGGGTCGGTCTCCTCCTCGGATGCTCGCAACGGCATCCATAGGGCGGTGGCTCAATTGGTAGAGCAGCGGTCTCCAAAACCGCAGGTTGCAGGTTCGAGCCCTGTCCGCCCTGCACATCGATGCCCGTCGCACGCGGTCCCCGCGACGCTGCGGTCATCGGTCCAGGGCCGCCCATGACGGGCGGTCGGCCACACCGGAGGTTCCGGTGCGGGAAAGGTGCGTGCAGGTGGCCGGGAAAGCAGTCGACGAGCCGAGCGAGGACGTCGTCGCGATCGCCAATCAGCAGCGAGCCGCGCGGCGCAACCCGTTCGCGCGCATCGCCCTCTTCATCCGGCAGGTCATCGCCGAGCTGAAGAAGGTCGTGACGCCCACCCGCAAGGAGCTGGGCAACTACGTCGTGGTCGTGCTGATCTTCGTCGTCATCATGATGGCGCTGGTGTCCTTCCTCGACTGGGTCTTCGCCCTGGCCGTGACGTACGTGTTCGGCACACCCGCCGCCTAACCCGAGAGCATCCGGGCCGCGCGAGCGGAGGGTGCCGGCGACAGCGGGACGCGCCCCGAGGGGCGCGACCGATCGATCGAGAGAGAGTTGTGACGAGTGTCTGACAGAAACCGCGACGACGTCGACTGGGCGACGGCTGCCGAGCAGTCGTCGGAGGTCGAGGAGGAGCAGGAGGGCGACGTCCAGTCGCAGGCTGAGGACGCCGTCGAGCCCGCCGAGCAGGGTGCGCTGAGCATCATCGACGAGAACGAGTCCGAGGACGACCTCGCCTCCGACCTCGAGGCAGCGCTGGACGCCATCGGCTCCGTCGACGACCCCGAGGCCGACTCCGCGGTCGACGAGGCCGCGCACATCGACACCGTCGAGGAGGCCGAAGCGGCCCTCGAGGCCGTCGAGGACGAGGCCGAGGTCGCCGCCGAGGACGCCGAGTCCGCCGGTGAGGACCTCGCCGACATCGACCCGTACGAGGCCTTCCGCACCGAGCTGCGCGGCAAGCCGGGCAAGTGGTACGTCATCCACTCCTACGCCGGCTTCGAGAAGCGCGTGAAGTCGAACATCGAGAACCGCAAGGTCTCGCTCGAGGCCGAGGACTACATCTTCGAGGTCCAGGTCCCGATGGAGGACGTGGTCGAGATCAAGAACGGCCAGCGCAAGATGGTCACCCGGGTGCGCATCCCCGGCTACGTGCTGGTGCGCATGGACCTCAACGAGGACTCGTGGTCGGTCGTCCGCCACACCCCGGGCGTCACCGGCTTCGTGGGCAACGCCCACAACCCGACCCCGCTGCGCTTCGAGGAGGCCTTCACGATGCTGAAGAGCCTCGTCGAGATCAAGGATGTCGCCCCCTCGAAGACCTCCGGTGCCAAGGGCCAGAAGCAGGCCCAGCGCGTGCTGCCCGCCGAGGTCGACTTCGAGATCGGCGAGACCATCACCATCAAGGAGGGCTCGTTCGCGGGTCTTCCCGGCTCGATCAGCGAGATCAAGCCCGAGAGCGGCAAGCTCACCGTGCTCGTCTCGCTCTTCGAGCGCGAGACCCCGGTCGAGCTGTCGTTCGACCAGGTCACCAAGCTCTGACGCATCGCCTCCGCGCCGCGTGAACGCCCCCTCCGCACGTCGGAGGGGGCGTTCGCCGTTCCGGGCGGCGCCCCCTCCGGCACCGCCCCACGCGCCCCCGGGCGTCGGCCCCTCCTCCGCCCTGTCGGGGGTGGCCCCGCTCGTGTAAGCTCGTACGGGTTTTCGTGTCGGCGCCCGCCTCTGTGCGCGCCGGACGACCCTCCTCCACCGCGATCCGGCACCGTCGGATGCGCGGGAGAGCGGCCGGGAGCCCCCGACCGCTCGAACCCTGAGAAAAGGAATCAGAATGGCCCCCAAGAAGAAGGTCACCGGCCTGATCAAGCTCCAGATCAAGGCCGGCGCGGCCAACCCCGCGCCCCCGATCGGTCCGGCGCTCGGTCAGCACGGCGTCAACATCATGGAGTTCTGCAAGGCGTACAACGCGCAGACCGAGTCGCAGCGCGGCAACGTCATCCCCGTCGAGATCACCGTCTACGAGGACCGCTCGTTCACCTTCGTGCTGAAGACCCCGCCCGCGGCGGAGCTCATCAAGAAGGCCGCCGGCGTCGCCAAGGGCTCCTCGACCCCGCACACCGTGAAGGTCGCGAAGCTCACCCAGGCGCAGGTCCGCGAGATCGCCGAGGCGAAGCAGGTCGACCTTAACGCCAACGACATCGACGCCGCCGCGAAGATCATCGCCGGCACCGCCCGCTCGATGGGCATCACGGTCGAGTAGCGCGACGCGCTGCTCGACGGCGGGAGCGACGCGCCCACCGGCGCGGACCCACCGCGGAAGCCTCGAGAACCCGACGGCGGCCCCTCAGCGGGCCGCACGCCCGGGCCGGAAGCGCCTCCGCAGGACCTCTCCGCCTCCCGCGAGCAGCAGTCACGGCCGCGATCGCGGCACCACCAGAACTCCATCACCCCCGTGGGAGAGCCCGCCAGGCTCTAGAACCACATTCTCGTTTCAAGGAGAAACAACATGGCACAGAAGTCGAAGGCCTACCGGGCCGCCGCGGCCAAGCTCGAAGAGGGCAAGTTCTACACGGCCGACGAGGCCGTCGCGCTCGCCCGCGAGACCGGTTCCGCCAAGTTCAACAGCACCGTCGAGGTCGCCCTCAAGCTCGGTGTCGACCCCCGCAAGGCCGACCAGATGGTCCGCGGCACGGTCATCCTGCCCCACGGCACGGGCAAGACCGCCCGCGTCATCGTGTTCGCGACCGGTCCGGCCGCCGAGGCCGCGCTGGCCGCCGGTGCCGACGAGGTCGGCGGCGCCGAGCTCATCGAGAAGGTCGCGGGCGGGTACACCTCGTTCGACTCCGCCGTCTCGACCCCGGAGCTCATGGGCCAGGTCGGCCGTCTCGGAAAGGTGCTCGGCCCCCGCGGCCTCATGCCCAACCCGAAGACCGGCACCGTGACCCCGGACGTGGCGAAGGCCGTGACCGAGATCAAGGGCGGAAAGATCGAGTTCCGCGTCGACAAGCACGCCAACGTGCACCTCGTCGTGGGCAAGGCCGCGTTCACCGAGGAGCAGCTCCAGGAGAACTTCAAGACCGCGCTCGACGAGATCCTCCGCCTCAAGCCGTCCTCCTCGAAGGGCCGCTACATCCAGAAGGCCGCCGTCTCGACGACCTTCGGCCCCGGCATCCCGCTGGACGTCAACGTCCTGGCCTGAGCCGAGCACGCACTGACGTGAGGAGGGGGTCCGCTTCGGCGGGCCCCCTCCTTCGTCGTCCCGGCATACTGGACCGGTGATCCGCCGCTCCGCTTCGCCGCGCCTCCCGTGACCGTCCGCCGGGCGTCTGCCGCCGACGCCGAGGCCCTGGCCGAGCTGGCCGCCGCGACCTTCCCGCTGGCCTGCCCGCCGCACACCACCGCGGAGGCGAAGGCCGAGTTCGTGCGCACCGTGCTCTCGGTCGAGCGCTTCCGCGACCACCTCGCCGATCCGCTCCGCTCGCTCCTGGTCGACGACGACTCCGGCGCGCTGACCGGCTACGCGATGCTCGTGCGCGGGGAGCCCGCCGACGCCGACGTCGTCGCGGCGATCCGGCTGCGTCCGACCGTCGAGCTCAGCAAGTTCTACCTCCTGGCCGGCCGGCACGGCTCCGGAGCGGCGGCCGCGCTGATGGCCGCGACCCTCGAGGAGGCGCGGGATCACGGTGCCGCGGGCGTCTGGCTCGGCGTCAACGAGGAGAACGCGCGTGCTCAGCGGTTCTACTCCAAGCACGGCTTCGCGGTCGTCGGCCGCAAGCGCTTCCTCGTCGGCGACCGCTGGGAGGACGACTTCGTCCTCGAGCGCTCTCTCGCCTGACCCTCCCCGCGAGACGCCGCCCGGGTACGCGACACGCTCCGCGTGGCGTACCGGAGCGGCATCTCGCCGAGGTCAGCCCTCGGAGACGGTGAGGACGATCTTGCCGCGGGTGTGGCCCGTCTCGAGCTGCTCGTGCGCCTCGCAGGCGCGGGCCAGGGGGAAGATGCCGTCGATGAAGACGCGGACGTCGCCCGACTCGAGCAGGCGCGAGACCACGCCGAGGGTCGCCCCGTCGGGAGCGACGCGGTAGGTGGAGGCGCGCACGCCCGCAGCGGCCGCCTCCTCGAAGAACCCGGGCCAGCTCCCGGTGGGCGCGTTCACGATCAGGCCCCCGGGGCGGAGGACCCTCAGCGAGCGCGAGCCCGTGTCGTCGTGGACGTTGCCGACCAGATCGATGACCACGTCGACGCCGGACAGCAGCTCGTCGAAGCGCTCGGCGGTGTGGTCGATCACCTGCGCGGCGCCGAGCTCGTGCAGCCACTGGAGGTTGCGGGTCGAGCCGGTCGCGATCACCGAGGCGCCGAAGTAGGCGGCGAACTGCACCGCGAAGTGGCCGACTCCGCCCGACCCGGCGTGGATGAGGATCCGCTGGCCCTCGTGCGCCTTGGCGAGCTCGACGACCATGCCCCAGGCGGTGAGCGCCGCGAGCGGGACGCCGGCCGCTTCGACGTGCGAGAGCGTCGACGGCTTCCGCGCGATGGAGACGCTCGGCACGCTGACGTACTCCGCGTAGGAGCCCGAGTAGCGCGGCACCATGACGAAGCCGTAGACCTCGTCGCCCGGCCGCAGCGGATGCGCCGGGTAGGGGCTCGAGACGACGACGCCCGAGAAGTCGTGGCCGAGGACCGCCGGGTAGGAGGCGATCTGCGAGGCGACCCCCTGGCCCGCGCGCGTCTTCGCGTCGAGCGGGTTCACGCCGGCCGCGACCACCTTCACGGTGAACTCGGCGTTGATGGCGGAGGGTGTCGGCACGGTCGCCAGGTGCAGGGCGGAGGCGTCGCCCGGCGCGTCGATCACCGCCGCCGTCATCGTGTCGGGGAGGACGACCTCCTCCGGGATCTCGCCGATCGCGAGGCCGTGCCCGAGCGCGCTGGTGTGCATCGTCGCCTTTCCTGTCGCTGAGGCGTGCGGGTGGAGCGTGCCGAGGACGTCGCCCCCGATCCCCGCATCCGACGCCGCGACCAGTCAATCGAGGCAATGAGTCGGCGCTGTTACGGGGGTGTCACCCTCGGGAGAAGATTGGCGCGCGGAGCCGCGGGCGCCCGGTCTGGCACGATGAGGGGATGCGACGCCGACGTACCCTGCTGGTCGGCGGTGCCCTCCTTGTCCTGGCCGGGCTCGTGGTCCTCCTGGCCGCCCGGATCAGCATCGGCACCAGCCGCTGGGTCTATGTCAGCGAGATGGGCGCGCCGGACCTGCCGACGGCGGGCGCCTTCGAGGCCGCCCTTCTGCTCGTGGCGGCCGGCGGTGCGCTGATCGCCGCGGGCGCCTGGCCCGTGCGCGCCCGCCTGCTGCCCGCCCTCCGCCCGGCGGGCGCCATCCTCCTGGCGGCCGCCTGCTTCGCGCTCGCCTCGCAGGTGACCTGCACGGCGGGCTGCCCGCTGCCGGTCGGGCCGGCCTTCCGCTGGCAGGACCTCATCCACACCTCGGCCGCCGTGCTCGGCTTCGGGGCCGCCTGCGCCGCGATGCTCCAGCTGGCGACCGTGCGGGGGCGCCCTGCGGTCGCGCGGCTCTCGCTCGCCGCCGGGATCTCGGTGGCGGTCGTCGCCGGGACGGGTGGGATCCTGTCGCTCCTGCGCGTGTGGCTGCGGCTCGGCGGCACGCTCGAGTTCGTGGCGACGGCGATCGCAGTGCTCTGGCTCGCGTTCGTCGGCCTGGTGCTCGCGCTCGAGGACCTCAGCGCCGAGCGAGCCAGCCGCGGACGTGCCCGCGGATCCGGTCCTGCTGAGCGGCGAAGCCCTCGTCCCGCGACGGCACCCGCTCGCAGTCCGCATCCGGAAGAGCCCTAGCCCACGCCTCCGCGACCTCGACCGGGTGCACGGGGTCGCGCTCGGCCGCGATCACCAGGGTGCGCGCGATGACCTCGCCCAGCTCTCCGGAGTCGCGGTAGGCGGCGTTCCGCGGGATCTGGGCGAGCCGGACGGCGCGCTCGGCCGCGCGCGGGGAGCGGAACTGCAGCGTCAGCGCCTCCGCCGACGCGGGGGACACCTCGGCGGCGCGCGCGAACAGGCCCGAGGCGCGGAACATCCGCTCGCCGCGCTTCGCGCCGTGGTCGTGCAGCAGCTGCGCGATGACGGGGAACACGGTGAGGTTCTCGGGCAGCGGCTCGGCGGTGAAGGCGGGACGCACGAAGACGGCGCGGTCGATCGGCAGCACGCGTCGGACGGCGAGGCGCAGGGCGATCGCGGCGCCCATCGAGATGCCGAGCACCGTGAGCGGCTTGTGCGCGGCTCCGGAGCGCACGATCTCCTCCGTCACCTCGTCGGCGAGCGCCTCGAGGGCGAAGTCGCCGGGCGCGCCGAGCAGCTCGGAGGCGCCGTGGGCGCGGACGTCCGGAGCGATGACCTCGCTGCCGGCGGGGAGGGCGGAGCGCAGCAGCCCCAGCGGCTGGGAGCGGTCGCCGCCCAGGCCGTGCAGGAGGAGGACCGTCACCGGGCGCGCGTCCGCTCGTGCAGCTCGGCCATCAGCATCCCCGCCAGCCGCACGAGGATGTGGATCTCGTCCTCGTCGCGGTCGACCCAGCGGGAGTTCGGCTCGCCCTCGATCGGCACGAAGTCGCGGTGCTGCTCCCAGACGACGAGCGTGCGCTCGGCGCCGAGGACGTACTGCTGCCAGAAGACCTGCCGCAGGTAGTGGCGCGGGATGCTCCGCCACGGCTTCGTCGTGGTCTTGATCTCGCAGAGCTCGAGCCGGCCGTCCTCGCGGAGGCCGATGCCGTCGGGCGTGGCGAGGTGGCGCCGCTCCTGGCTCGCGTGGAAGAGGGTGCTGCTGGGCTCGATCGCGTGCTCGCTCCGCACCCAGGCGGCGATCTCGGGCTCGCGGGCGCGGCCGTGGTCGGTGAAGGCGTTGCCGCCGAAGCCGGTGCCGTAGAGCTTGTCGAGCGCTGCCTTGCCGATCGCGGCGGGGGAGGAGAGGCGGGCGACGTCGGTCGCCGTGATGCCGCGCGAGCGGGCGCGGAGCCAGGCGACGCGGTCCGAGGAGTCGGCGACGACCCTCCGGAGGTGCGGAGGCTCGGCGTCCGTGAAGACGGGCTGCGTCTCCCAGGGGAAGGAGAGCTGCAGGTCGGGCACCGATTCATTCTCTGCCCCCTGCGGCGCCCGGTCGAATCGGCACGCCGACCCGCGGCGTCTCACCGGGGCGCGACGGCTCGCGCCGGCGGCTCAGGCGTCGAGGAAGGCGTCGACGTGCGCGGGGGAGAGGAGGTGGCGCCGGACCATCAGGGCGGCGCCGCGGACGCCTCCGCCCTGGGCCGCGGCCTGCACGATGTCGAGCGCGCGGGTCGCCAGGGGGAGGGAGCGGCGGTAGACGACCTCGCGGACCCCGGCGAGGACCTCGTGGCTGGCCTGGGCGATGCTGCCGCCGACGACGATGACGGACGGGTTCAGGAGGTTCACGCAGGTGGCGAGCACCTCGCCGATGTCGCGGCCGGCGGCGCGCGTGAGCTCGACGGTGGTGGGGTCCCCGCCGGTCAGCAGGGTGACGACGTCGGAGGTGCTGGCGGCGTCGATCCCGGACTCGGTCAGGCGGCGGGCGATCGCCGAGCCGCTCGCGATCGCCTCGAGGTCGGCCTCGCCGCGGTCGCCGGGGACCTGCACGTGGCCCAGGTCGCCCGCCGCTCCGAGGGCTCCGCGCTGCAGGGCGCCGCCGCTGACGATCCCGGCTCCGATGCCGGTGGAGACCTTCACGTAGAGGAGGTCGTCGACGTCGGCGTAGTGGTCGGCGTGCTCGCCGAGCGCCAGCAGGTTCACGTCGTTGTCGACGAGGACGGGCACGGGGAGGCGGCGGCCGACGAACTCCGGGATGTCGAAGCGGTCCCAGCCGGGCATGATCGGCGGCTTCACCGGGCGGCCCGTCGCGTGCTCGACGGGTCCGGGGACGCCGACGCCGACTCCCGCGAGCGGGCCGGCCGCCGGAGTCCGGCCGAGCAGGGCCGCGGCGACGTCGAGGGCGTGGCCGAGGACGGCGAGGGGGCCGTCGGCGATGGCGATGCTCTCGCGGCGGCGGGCGAGGACCGTGCCGTCGAGGTCGGTCAGGGCGACGACGGCGTGCGCGGCGCCCAGGTCGACGGCGAGGAGGCTGCGCGCCCGGGGGTCGAAGGCCACGCGGGCGGCGGGACGGCCGCCGGAGGAGGGGGCGTCGTCCTGCCGGGCGACCAGGCCGGAGGCGGTGAGGACGTCGAGCTGGGCGGAGACGGCCGCACGCGGCAGGCCCGTCTCGGCGACCACGTCGGCCCGTGTCCGGGGCGCCCCGTCGGCCAGCAGGAGCAGCAGCTCGCCGACCGCGCTGACGGTGATGCGGCGGCGCGGGGACATGGCCAGAGTCAACCACAGCGCCCGTGCTTCTGTGCGGCGGGTGCCCGACTTGGCGGGCGCGCAGGGCTAGTTTTGCTTGTCCGTGAGCAAAAGTCCGCGTAGGGTTCGAGGCACACCTTCCGATGCGATCAGGAGCCCCACCGGTGGCCACACCCCCAGACCTCTCTGTCCAGCTGTACTCGGTGCGCGAGCCGCTCGCGGCCGATCTGCCCGCCACCCTCGACCGCCTCGCGGCGATCGGCTTCACCACGGTCGAGCTCTTCGGGTTCGTCGACCTGGCCGACGCCTACCGCGCGGCGCTCCCGGCCAGCGGACTGCGCGCTCCCAGCGCCCACGCCCGCCTCCTCGGCCCGCAGGGCGACGCCACCGTCGACGAGATCCTCGACACGGCCGCCTCGCTCGGCGTCGAGACCGTGATCGACCCCTTCGTCGACCCGACCCGCTGGACCACCGCGGACGACGTCGCCCGCATCGCCGACGATCTGAACGCGCTGGTCGACTCCGCCGCCGCCCGCGGCCTGGTGCTCGGCTACCACAACCACGCCTTCGAGTTCGAGAACCGCGTCGACGGCCGCAGCGCCTTCGAGCACCTCGCGGGCCTGCTCGACCCGCGCATGGTCCTCGAGCTCGACACCTACTGGGCGGCCGTCGGCGGCGACGACCCGGTCGAGGTGCTCGGACGCCTCGGCGACCAGGTGCGCTTCCTGCACGTGAAGGACGGCCCGATCTCGGCCGACACCCAGGAGCAGCTGCCCGCGGGCGAGGGCGCGATGGACGTCCCGGCGATCCTCGTAGCCGCTCCGCAGGCCCTGCCCGTGCTGGAGTTCGACGCCTACGCCGGCGACATCTTCGAGGGCCTGGAGTCGGCCCACCGCTACGTCTCGGGGCTCGGCGCATGAGCGGCACCGGCCGCGTGGGCGTCGGCGTCATCGGCGCCGGCAACATCAGCACCCAGTACCTGACCAACCTCACCGTCTTCCCCGACCTCGAGGTGCTCTTCGTCGCCGACATCGACCTCGAGCGGGCGAGGACCCAGGCCGAGGCCTTCGGCGTCCCCGCCTCCGGCACCGTCGAGGAGCTCCTCGCGCACGAGGGCATCGAGATCGTCGTGAACCTCACGATCCCGGCCGCGCACGTCGAGGTCGCGCGCCGCGCGGTCGAGGCGGGCAAGCACGTGTGGACCGAGAAGCCCTTCTCGCTCGACCGCGACAGCGGGATCGAGCTGCTCGCGCTGGCGAAGGACAAGGGGCTGCGCGTCGCGACCGCTCCCGACACCTTCCTGGGCGCGGGCCTCCAGACGGCGCAGCGCGTGATCGAGAGCGGAGCCATCGGCACGCCGCTCTCCGCCCTCACCCTCTTCCAGGGCCCCGGCCCCGAGTCGTGGCACCCGAACCCGGAGTTCTTCTTCGCCGAGGGCGGCGGACCGCTGCTGGACATGGGCCCGTACTACATCACCACGCTCGTGCAGAACCTCGGCCCCGTCGAGAGCGTCACCGCCGTCTCGTCCCAGGCCCGCGCCACCCGCGTGGTGGGCTCCGGCCCGAAGGAGGGCACCGAGTTCCCGGTGACCATCCCGACGCACATCGGCGGGCTGCTCCGCTTCGAGTCCGGGGCCTCGGCCCAGGGCGTGTGGAGCTTCGAGTCGAGCCTGCCGCGCACCGGCTTCGTCGAGATCAACGGCTCCGAGGGCACCCTCGTCCTCCCCGACCCGAACCAGCACGACGGAGAGATCACCCTGCACCGCCGCGGGTCCGCCGAGCCGGAGGTCATCGCGGCGACCGGCTCGACCGCCTCCCGCGGCACCGGCGTGCTCGAGCTCGCCCGCGCGATCCGGGCCGACCGCCCCGAGGCCGCCTCCGGAGACCTCGCGTATCACGTCACCGACGTGATGCTCTCGCTGCTCGAGGCCGCCGAGACCGGCGAGAAGGTCCTCGTCACCAGCTCCGTGACGCCCCGCCCCGCACTGCCCGAGAGCTGGGACCCGACCGAAGCGACCCTCTCCTGATGCCCGCGCCCCTGCGCGTCGGCGTGCTCGGCGGCGGCTTCATGGCGGCCGTGCACAGCCGCGCGGCCCGCAGCGCCGGAGCGGTGCTCGCCGGAGTCGCCTCCTCCACCCCGGAGAAGGGCGAGCGGGCGGCGGCCGAGCTCGGCGTCGAGCGCGCCTACCCGGACGCCCGGGCCCTGATCGAGGACGAGAGCATCGACCTCGTGCACGTCTGCACCCCGAACGCCACGCACGCCGCACTCGCGCTCGCGGCGATCGAGGCGGGCAAGCACGTGGTGTGCGAGAAGCCGCTCGCCGCGACTCTGCGGGAGGCGGAGTCGCTCGCTGCGGCCGCGTCCTCCGCCGGCGTGGTGGCGACCGTCCCGTTCGCCTACCGCTTCCACCCGATGGTGCGCGAGGCCCGTGCCCGCGTCGCCTCCGGCGAGACCGGCCGCCTGGTCACCGTCCGCGGGAGCTACCTCCAGGACTGGCTGCTGGGCGCCTCCGACGACAACTGGCGCGTCGACCCGGCCGCCGGCGGCCGCTCGCGCGCCTTCGGCGACATCGGCTCGCACCTGGTCGACCTGCTGGAGTTCGTCACCGGCGACCGGATCGACTCGCTCGCCGCGATCACGAGCACCGTCCACGCCGAGCGCGGCGGCCGCCCGGTGAGCACCGAGGACGTGGCCGGCCTGATCGTCCGGCTCGAGGGCGGCGCCGTCGGCACGCTCCTCGTCTCGCAGGTCACCGCGGGCCACCGCAACGAGCTGGTGCTCGAGGTGTCCGGGCTGGAGGAGTCGCTGCGCTTCGAGCAGGAGCTCCCCGAGACGCTGTGGGTCGGCCGGCGCGACAGCGCCCTGCTGGTGCCGCGCGACGCCTCGATCCTCGCGCCCGATGCGGCCCGGCTCTCGATCGTGCCGAGCGGTCATCCGATGGGCTACCAGGACGCCTTCACGGCGTTCGCCCGCGACACCTACGCCGCCGTGGCGGGCGCCGACGTGGAGGGTCTGCCGACCTTCGCCGACGGCCTCCGCGCGGCGCGCATCACCGAGGCCGTGCTCGACGCGGCCGAGACAGGCGCCTGGGTGACCGTGCCCGCCGCCGACGACCGGACGGAGATCGCCGCATGAGCGACGAGAAGACCTACCCCGCCACCCACCCCGTGACGCTGTTCACCGGCCAGTGGGCCGATCTGCCCTTCGAGGAGGTCGCCCGACTCGCCGCCGAGTGGGGCTACGACGGACTCGAGATCGCGGCCTCGGGCGACCATCTCGACCTCAAGCGCGCGGACGAGGACGACGCCTACGCAGCCTCGCGCCTGGAGATCCTCGACCGCTACGGCCTCGAGGTCTTCGCCATCTCGAACCACCTCACCGGCCAGGCCGTCTGCGACGACCCGATCGACTTCCGCCACAAGGCACTCGTGCGCGACTACACCTGGGGCGACGGCGACGCGGAGGGGGTGCGTCAGCGCGCCGCCGAGGACATGAAGCGCTCGGCGCGGGTCGCCCGCAAGCTCGGCGTGGACGTGGTCGTCGGCTTCACCGGCTCGAAGATCTGGCCCTACGTGGCGCAGTTCCCGCCGGTGCCGGCCTCCGTGATCGACGAGGGGTACGAGGACTTCGCGACCCGCTGGAACCCGATCCTCGACGAGTTCGACGCGAACGGCGTGGTCTACGCGCACGAGGTGCACCCGTCCGAGATCGCCTACGACTACTGGTCGAGCGTGCGCACCCTCGAGGCGATCGGGCACCGCCCGGCCTTCGGCTTCAACTGGGACCCGTCGCACATGATGTGGCAGGACATCAACCCGGTCGGCTTCATCGTCGACTTCAAGGACCGGATCTACCACGTCGACTGCAAGGACACCCGCCTGCGCCCGAAGAACGGCCGCGCCGGCGTGCTCGGCTCGCACCTGCCGTGGGGCGACCCGCGCCGCGGCTGGGACTTCGTCTCGACGGGGCACGGCGACGTCCCGTGGGAGGACGCGTTCCGGGCGCTGGAGTCGATCGGCTACTCCGGCCCGATCTCCATCGAGTGGGAGGACGCCGGGATGGACCGCCTCCACGGCGCGAAGGAGGCCGTCGGCTTCATCCGCTCGCTGCTCTGGAGGACCCCGACCGCGTCGTTCGACGCCGCGTTCTCGAACCAGTAGCCGCGCGGCTCCCCTCGGCGGGATCCCGCTCCGGTCCGCAGGCCACGTCGCCCGCGCCGGATCGGGGTCCTGCAGGCGGGGGTGGGGTCAGTCGGCGGCCTTGGCGGCGCGCTCGGACTTGATGCGGGCCTGCTCGCGGCGGACCTCCGCGTAGCGGTTCTGCTCGACGCGCAGCCACTCGGGGACCTCGTCGAGCAGGGCCTGGATCTCGGGAGTGGTCAGCGCCTCGGTGACGCCGCCGCGGGCGAGCCCCGAGATGGAGACGTTCAGCCGGGAGGCGATGACGGAGCGGGGGTGCGGCCCCTCCTCGCGCAGCTGCACGAGCCAGGCGGGCGGGTTCGCGGCGAGCTCGTCGTACTGCTCGCGCGTGATCGCCGACTCCTGGAACTCCTCCGGGGTCGCGGGCAGGTAGACCTGCAGCTTCTTCGCCGCGGTCGCAGCCTTCATCGTCTGTGTCGCCTTGGCCATGCGGCAACCCTACCGGCGCGGCGCGGACCACCTACCCTGAGGGGATGAGCGAGCAGCCCGAGACCGTCGACCCGCAGGCCGCTCCCGAGGCGGAGGGGCGTCCGGAGGGCGGGGCGGACGCGGCGGCTGTCGACGCGTCGGCCGGATCGGGCGCGGTCGGCGCCGGAGCCGGAACCGAGTCGGACGACACCGACGGCGACTCCGAGGACGGCGACTCCGACGACCTCGACTCCGAGGACAGCGACGCCGGGGACAGCGACGCCGGGGACAGCGATGTCGACGACGCCGACTCCGACGACGCCGACTCCGACGCCGAGGACGCCGTCCCCGACGGCCCCGTGCTCGCCGTCGCCCTCGTGCCCGGCGTCACCCCCACCAAGTGGACCCGCGTCTGGGGCCAGCGCCGCTCCGATCTCCCGCTGCGCATCACCGTCGTCGCCGAGCGCGATCAGGAGCAGGCGCTGCTCGACGGCCGCGCGCAGCTGTCGTTCGTCCGCGGCGACGTCTCCTCCTCCGCCCTCAGCTCCATCCATCTCTATGACGAGCAGCCCGTCGCCGTCGTCGGCCGCGAGCACGCCCTGGCCGCCGCGGACGAGCTCGACGTCGCCGAGCTGGCCGGCGAGCACCTCCTCCAGGATCCGGAGGACGTGCCGGAGTGGGCCGCGGTCGCCGAGGAGCTCGCGGACGGCTCGCGGCGCCCGCTGCCGCGCATGGCCGGCCTCGACGACGCGGTCGAGCAGGTCGCGGCCGGCGTGGGCGTGCTGATCGTGCCGCAGTCGGTGGCGCGCGTGCACAGCCGCAAGGACGTCACCGCGGTGCCGGTGACCGGCGTCGCTCCCTCCTCCGTCCGCCTCGCCTGGGTGACGGACGACAAGGGCGACGACGTCGAGGACTTCATCGGAGTCGTCCGCGGCCGCAGCGCGAACACCACGCGCGGCACCGCCGCGACGCCGAAGGTCGAGTCGCGGGCGAAGGCCGCCAAGGCGAAGGCGCGGGAGGCGCGCGAGAAGGCGGAGAGGGCCGGCGGCGGCAAGAAGAAGCCGGCCCGCGCCAAGGCGTCGGCGCCGGCGGTGCGGCGCACCCGCAAGCCCCGCGGCCGCTGACCGTGGCCGACGACGCCGGCTGGTCGCTCCGCCCCGCGACCGCGGAGGACGCGGCAGCGATCGCCGAGCTGCGCGCGGTCGTCATGCGCCCGTCGCTCGAGACGCTCGACCGCTACGACGAGCACCGCGTGCGGCACCGCTTCCTCGACGGCTACCGGCCCGAGCTCACCCGGGTGATCGAGCTCGACGGCGCCTTCGCCGGGAGCATCGCCGCGCGGGTCGAGCCGGACGCGGTCTGGATCGAGCACTTCTACCTGGCGCCGCACGCACAGGGACGCGGAGTCGGCGGCGCCGTCCTGCGCCGGGTGATGGCGGAGGAGGCGCGGCCGGGTCTGCCCTTCCGGCTCGACGTGCTGAAGCGCAGCGACGCCCGCCGCCTCTACGAGCGGCACGGCTTCCGGTTCGAGCGCGCTCTGGAGTGGGACGACATCCTCGTCGCGCCGCCTGTCTCCTGACCCCTGATCGGGGAGGACGACGGGGCGCGGGCCGCCGCTAGCATGAGCGCGATCCCCTCCGCCGGGTCGGCCGCAGGGCGACCTCCTCCTGGAAGCAGGCACTCCGCCGTGTCCCCGCTCGTTCTGAGGTCCGCCGCCTCCGCGGTCCTCGTCGCCGCCCTGGCGATCACCTCCAGCCCGCTCGCCTCCGCCGCATCGGCGGCCGCGCCGTCGGCCGCCCCCGTCGCCGCATTCGGCGCCGCCTCCGATGCGCCCCGCTCGATCGTGCTCCCCGAGGGGCAGCCGCTCTGGCAGCCCAGCGCCGAGTCCCCCCTGCCCGCCGTGCCGGACGAGGCGCCGAGCGCCGCCCGTGCGAGCGCTGCGGCGTCGATCAGCGGCCGTGTCGTGGTCGAGGAGGCCGACGGCTCGATCGCGACCACCACCCCCCGCGGTGCCCTCCTGAACGTCGAGGTCTGGTCGAGCGAGGCGGGGCTCCTCGGGAACCACTCCGTCGCCGGCGACCTCACCTTCAGCATCGACGGGCTCACCGCCGGGCAGACCTACTACCTGCTGATCAAGGACAACGCCGACCTGTACGCCGACCTCTGGTCCGGCGGCAGCGCCGTCGCCCGCAGCGCCGAGCCGCTTCAGGCCCCGGCGGCCGGCGTGCAGCTGCGCACCGCACGGCTGGGGTCGCTCGAGGGACGCCTGAGCGGCGTCGCGGGCGACCAGCGCGTCGACATCTGGTACCGCGACCCGGGAACCGACGGCTACTTCCGCACCGGCGAGCTCGACCTGATCACGGGCGGCGACAACCCGTACTCGTTCCAGCAGGTCGTCCCCGGCGACTACCTCGTCCGGGCGTCGAGCCGCGACGACGTGATCGACGACAGCTACTGGGACCACGTCCTCCGCTCGGGCGACGCGGGCGACGTGCGCGTCCCGGTGGGCGGATCGGCCGCCGGGATCGACCTCTCGCTGAGCAGCGACTACCAGCAGTACACCGGCCGCCTCGCCGGATCGGACCGCTACGCGACCTCGGTGGAGGCGACGGGCTACTTCTCCCCGGGCATCCCGGTGCTCTACGTGGCCAGCGGGGCGAACTGGCCGGATGCGCTGAGCGCCGGCCCGGCCGCCGCCGCCCTCGGAGGCGCGCTCCTGCTCACCGATCCCGACCGCCTGCCTCGGGTCGTCTCCGACGAGATCCGCCGCCTCCGCCCGGAGCGGGTCGTGGTCGTCGGCAGCGAGCTGAGCGTGAGCCCCGGGGTCCTCTCCGCGATCCGCTCGATCGTCGGCGGCACCGAGCGCATCGGCGGGACGGACCGCTACGACACCTCCCGCCGGATCGTCGCAGACGCCTTCGGCAGCGGCCCCTACTCGAACATGTTCGTCGCGACCGGCACGAACTTCCCTGACGCCCTGTCGGCCGCGCCGATCGCCGGCTGGCGTGCGCAGCCCGTGCTGCTGGTCGACGGTGCGACCTCGAGCGCCGACTCCGCGACCGCGACCGCGGTGCGCGATCTGGCGCCGGAGCACGTGGAGTTCCTCGGCGGCGACCCCTCGATCCGGGACGCGTACGTGGCGGACTTCGAGCGTCGCGGCCTCGCCCCCTCGGTCTCGAGGATCGCCGGCCGCGACCGCTACGAGACCAGCGTCGAGCTGAACAGCGCCTACCCCCAGTCGCTGCTGCAGGACAGCGTCTTCCTCGCCGCGGGGTCCTCCTTCGCCGACGCCCTCTCGGGAGCGACGACGGCGGCGGCCCTGGGCTCGTCCGTGCTGCTGACCGAGCGCGACTGCGTGCACGACTCGACGCTGCGCTTCCTGGCCTCCAACTCGAAGAACTACGCGTTCCTGCTCGGCGGGGAGCCGACGCTCACCGAGGACGTGGCGAACCTCCGCAACTGCGAGTACGACTTCTGACGACGCGTGCTCCCGGGGTCCGGGGCTAGGGTGCGAGCATGCCCACGAGCGATGAGACCTGGACCCTGGCCGAGCACGACGTACCGGTGTCCCGCAGCGGTGAGGGCGGCCGCGCGCTGATCCTGATCCACGAGGTCTGGGGGGTCGACGGGCACATCCGCTCGGTCGCCGACCGCTACGCGGCCGAGGGCTACAGCGTCGTCGCCCCCGAGCTCCTGGCCGACAGCGGCCTGCTCGAGCAGCTCGACGAGGAGCAGCGCGCCGACTACGACCACCCGGTGCGGCGCCTGCCGCGCCAGGTCGAGCTGCGCACCTTCTTCGCCCCCGTCTTCACTCCGGAGCACGCGACGCGCACCGTCGCGATCCTCCGCGCCCTCGTCGAGCGGCTCCTGCGCCAGGAGGGCGCGACCAGCGTCTCCGTCACCGGGTTCTGCTACGGCGGCACCTTCTCGTGGGCGCTCGCGCTGGCCGAGCCGCGGCTGGCGGCGGCCGTGCCGTTCTACGGGCACGTCACCGCGTCCGCGGAGGAGCTCGGCGCGCTGCAGGTGCCGGTGCTGGCGTTCCTGGGCGATCAGGACGCTCCCCTCGTCGAGCAGGTGCCGCGCCTCCGCGAGGCGACCGAGGGCAAGGACGTCGAGGTCGTCGTCTACCCGGGAGCGGGCCACGCCTTCTTCAACGACGCGAACGAGCAGACCTACCAGGCCGAGGCGGCGACCGACGCCTGGCCGCGGGCGCTCGCGTTCCTCGGAGCGCACGCGGGCTGAGCGGGCTGTGCGGGATCAGCGGGTGAGGATCCACGCCACCAGGTAGCTGCGCGAGTCGGCGCTGTCGATCGAGGAGTCCGGCAGGCGCTCCGCCCGCGCGAGAGCCGCGGCCGGGTCGCTCGTCGCCTGGAGCATCAGCACGTAGTCGGCGAGCGGCGCGCCTGAGGCTCCGGCCACGAGCTCGTCGACCCGCGAGGGGTCGGGGAGGAACGCGGTCGACGGCGGCATCGGGATCAGCTCGATCCCCAGCAGCGCCGAGGGTGTCGCGTCGAAGAAGGTGGCGTAGTCGCGCTTGCCGCCCCAGTTGATCGCGACGAACGGCGCTTCGAAGCCGACCGGCGTCTCCGGGCTCAGCCACAGGTCTGCGGCCGCCTGCGTCTCGAGGGAGAGCAGCCAGCGCGCCTCCTCGAGCAGCGGCGCGTTCCCGGAGGCGGCGGCCCAGAGGGCGAGGCCGTTCCAGGCGTTGACCGCCTCGGACACCGACTCCTGGTCGTTGCCGTCGCGGGACGGAGCGAGCCCCGAGGCCCAGGAGTGGCCGCGGTACACGTCGAACACGCGCAGCCGCGGGAACTCGGCGGTGTCGACGGGAGAGGCGAGATCCAGGGCGAGCAGGTCCGCGACGGTCCGGTACCGCTCGAGGAGGGACGGGTCCTCAGCGGCCAGCATCCCGACGGCGGAGAGCAGGTAGCCGTAGTGGAAATGGTGGTCGTTGAACGCGTCGGACCCGAACGACGGCGCGGAGCCGACGACGCCTCCGAGCACCGGGTCGTAGACGACGCACTTCACGGCGCCCGGTGCGCAGCCGCGCGGGTCGAGCCACTGGTCGAGCTCGGCGGCGATCCGGTCGTGCAGGTCGGCCGCCACCTCCTCCAGGCCGAGGTCGACGGCGAGACGGTGCAGAGCAGCGGCGCGGTAGAGCTCCTTGCCGGCTCCGTAGGTGTCGGGCGCGGCGAAGCGGGTGGCCGCGGCGTCGAGCGGCACCTGCGTCCGGAGCGTCGTCTTCTCCTCGGCCGTGAGGGAGCCGAGATCGAGCGCCCCCGACTCGACGATAGTGGGGGCGGCGCGGGAGAACGACGTTCCCGCACGGAGCCCCACCCGGCCGTAGAGCGTGTCGTAGCCGATCGCCCCCTCGGCCCCGAGGCCGAAGAACGTCTCGGCGCCGCCCTCGGTCCGCAGCGCGTAGGTCGTGGTGGTGGTGCTCGCCGTGACGACGTGGGAGACGCTCGCGCCCTCGAGGGGCACTGCACGACGCCGAAGCTCGTCGATCCGCGCCCTGCTCGCTCCCGGAGGCACCGCGAAGAGGAGCAGCGTGCCGTCCAGCGTCATCCGGGGGAACGCATCGAGGGCGGCGGCGGGCGCCACCAGCCCGTACCGCTGTCCGCCCGCGGTGACCAGGAGCAGGCCGCCGGCCGCGCGCTCGGGAGCGGTGGCGCCTCCGATCAGCACCGTCTGGGCGCTCTCGGTCCGGTAGGAGGCGTAGGGCCAGCCCTCGGCTGCGACGAGCTCACCGGCACCCGCGAGGCTCCAGTGCGCGACGAGGTCGTCGAACGCGGAGAGCGCCACCGCGCTCGAGGGGACCGTCACGGTGAGATCGTCCCGGGCGAGGGCGTAGACGGTCCGCGGAGCCGCCTCCACGATCGGGAGGCCCACGGTGAAGCCGTCGGCGCGCGGCGTGACGGTGAGGATCCCTGTGTAGAGCGGGAGATCCTCCCCGAACACCGGTCCGGACACCCACGAGTTCGTCGGCGGCCGCACCCCTTCGGCGAGCCGCGCCGTCCCCGCGTAGGGGCCGGGGACCTGCGGCAGCTCCCGCGCGTGCACGGACGCTGCCACGGCCCAGTCGGACGCGGAGCCGTCGGACGTGCATCCGGTAAGGCCTGCGATCGCGAGGGCGAGAGCGAGGGCCGCCCCCGCCCCGCGCCTCACCGCGCGAACCCGCCCGGCGTGAAGAGCCTGCCGAGCTGGGCGACCAGCCAGCCGCCGAAGCCGTCGCCGTCGTCGCGGAGCCGCACCTCCGCCGCGACGGGAGCTCCGACCACGGTGTAGTCCTGCGTCGTGATCTCGTCGGTGCGCGCGCGGATGACGGTCGTCGCCCGCCCCTCGTGGAACCGCTCCACCTCGACGTCGTAGATCTCGGCGTCGACGGTCGTCCCGTCCGGCATCGCCACGGCGACGGTGCCGCCGATCGGGACCCGCGAGTAGTCCCGGGCGCCGAGCACGAACTCGCTCTCGAGGTGGATCGAGTCCGAGATCGCGACGACCGCGATCATCTGGTCCTCCTCGACGAAGGAGCCGATCTCGGCGTCGACCGATGTGACCACGCCGTCCAGCGCCGCCGTGAAGACCATCAGGCCGCCCTCCTCGATCCGGTAGCCGACATCGGCGCTGGTGAACGTCTTCGTCTGCATGTCGGACTCGAGGACGGTGCTCTGCAGGCTGAAGAGCACGTCGCCCTTCTCCACCGCGTCGCCGCGGGAGATCGTGAGGTCCTGGATCGTGCCCGCGTAGGGCGTCCCCAGCGAGTACTCGTCGGTGACGAGCTGAGCGCTCGCCGCCCGCACGGTGAGCGAGGAGTTGTTCGCGTAGACCAGGCCGGCGGCGGCGACGCCGAGCGCGAGGGCGCACGAGGCGAGGAAGCCGAGCCAGCGCAGCGCGGTCATGCCGCACCCACGGCGAGTCCGTGGCGTCCCGCGGCGGCGGGGCCGCTCGGAGCGACCACCTCGGCCCGGGCGGCGCGCTTCAGGAGGACGTGCTCGCGCGCCGCGATCACCGCGAACGCTCCGAGCGTGAGGGTGTTCAGGACGTTCCAGGCGAGCGCCACCGAGTACTCCGCGGTCCACTCCGCCTTGAGGAAGCCGACGACGGAGGTCGCGGCCAGGAACACCAGGAAGACCATCTGCACCTTGATGAAGTTGAAGGGCGAGGCGGCCTGCCCGGTCGCGCCCGTCGAGGTCCAGGCCGGCTTCCGGCCCGCGAGAGCGAGGAAGAACGCCTTCGTGTACATCGGGAAGGTGACGGTCGACAGCAGCAGCGTCTCCCACCGGAACGAGCCGATGATGAACAGCGCGAGCCCGATCTGCAGCACGTAGAACCCGCAGTAGAAGAGGATCCACTCGACGAGCGGCACCTCGAGACTGACCGGCGTGATGTTCAGGTAGATCTGCAGCGGGGGCAGCACGATCAGGCCCAGCGGCACGATCCCGGTGAAGTAGAACGTGACGGTCATGAAGTACTGCACGCGCTGGTCGGTCGTGAGCCGGCGCTTCGGCGAGAACGGGTTGTGCTTGAGCAGGATCTCGAACCCGCCGACGGCCCAGCGGACCTGCTGGCGGACGAAGGCCTCGATCGTCTCGGGCGTGCGCCCGACCGCGAGGGTCATCGGCACGAAGATCGAGCGCCAGCCGCGCTCGTGCACGAAGATCGACGTCCAGATGTCCTCGGACTGCGAGCCCTCGTACATCCCGCCGATGTCGTCGAGGGCCTTGCGGCGGAAGACGGCGTTGGTGCCCACGCAGAAGGCGGAGTTGTACTTGTTCTTGCCCGGCTGGGTGAGGGCGTAGAAGACGATCTGCATGTAGGCGGAGCCGCGCGAGATGAAGTTGTGCGCGTTCCCGTAGACCTGCGGGGCCTGCACGAAGGCGACGTCGTCGTGGGCGAAGAAGGGGAGAGTCTCCTCCAGGAACTCCGGCACGGTCACGAAGTCGGCGTCGATCATCACGGCGAAGTCCGAGTCGGTCAGACGGAGCGCGTGGTTCACGTTGCCGGCCTTGGCACCCACGCGGTCCTCGCGCACCACGTAGCGGACGCCCAGGCGCTCGGCGATCGCGGCGACCTGCGGGTCGTCCCCGTCGTCGAGGAGCCACGTCACGTGGGTGCCCCGCATGTCGCGGGCAGCACGGGCCGTCTCCTCGATGATCGCCGGGTCCTCCCTGTAGGTCGTGATGAAGACGTCGACGGTGATGCGGCGGCGGCCGAGGTAGAGGTTCTCGCCGATCGGGATGCCGTCGACCGGGCTCCCGTAGAGCGTCGCTCGAGCGGAGTGGAAGGCGGAGTCGCGCGGGTCGTAGGTGCTCGACAGGGCGGTCCACATCGTGAGCGCGGCCTGGCCGATCAGGTACAGCTCGCAGATGATGACGATGGCGAACGGGAGGGGGTCGCCGATGTTGCGCGGGTTGAGCAGGAAGGCGCCGTAGAGCAGAGCGCCGGCGCCGGAGAGCAGCACGATCATGATGAGCGAGGGCGACTGCTGCTTGGCGCGGCTGGTGACGGCACGGGGGCTGGCGACGCGCTGCTGGCGCGTCAGGAGCGGACGGATCTCGGGTGGAGCGGGAGGACCAGGGCGGGCGGGGGTGCTGGGGTTCACGGGTGAGCTCTTCGGGTAGGCGGAAGCGGGGGCCCGGAGCGTCGTCGGTCGGGGGTACCGGACGGCGCGCCGGAGGAGCGCCTGTGCGCGCGTTCGGCTCAGGTCGCTGATGCGCCGCGGTCCGTCGGGTACGGCGCGGGCGTCGGGGCCGCGGTCCCGTCGGGTACGGGGTCGCGGTGCGGAGGCCGCCCGTCATCGGGGATGTCGGCGGCGGTCCCCATGTTCGACCTGGGAGAGTGCCGGGACAAGAGCCGGAAGAGGACGTGTCCGCTAGCGGACACCCCGTTCCGACACTGCGGCTCCGCGGCGCTGAGCTCGCCGACGGCCTGCGTCAGCGCGGCCGGACCGGCAGCCAGCCCCGCCGGGCCGCGAGCGCGCCCGCCTGGAAGCGGCTCTCGGCGCCGAGCAGATCGAAGAGACCGGCGATGTGCCGACGGCAGGTGCGCACGCTGAGGTCCAGCCGTGCCGCGAGCGCCTCGTCGGTGAGCCCGGCGGCGAGGCCCTGCAGGATCGACCGCTGCACCGCGGAGAGGGAGGGCTCCTCCTCGGCACCTGCCGCGTGCAGGGGCGCTGCGAACTCCCACGCCGCGTCGAACACGCGCGCCAGGGTCGCCGCGAGCTCGGGGGAGCGGACGACCAGGGCGGCGCGGTCGTCATCGTCCCGGGAGCGGGCGACGATCGCGAGGGAGCGGTCGAAGACCACCAGCCGGAAGGGCAGCACCGGGAGGGTCCGGAACCGCGCGCCCAGCGGCTCGAGCTCCGCGACCGAGCGCCGGAGGGCCGCGTTGTCGCGGCGGCGGTCGAGGTACAGCGTCCGCCTCGCGATGCCGCGCCCGAGCAGCTCGCGGTCGACGGCGTCGCTCGCCTCGTGCCGCTCCACGCTGCTGGTGCCGGGAGCGGCGATCAGCACCTCCTCCGAGGCTCCGCGCTGCAGGTCGAGGAGCAGCCGGAGGACGGTCGCCGGGTCCTCGATCACCTCCACCTGCTCCGCGGCGGCGAGGGCGCTGCGGGCGCTCCGGTAGGCGGGGACGAGGGCCATCAGCTCGCTGCGGCGGCGGGTGATCCCGGTCTGCAGCTCGAGGAGGCGCCGCTCGTCGTCGGCGATCAGCTCGGCCAGGGCGATGTCCGGCGCGGCCGTGGCGAGCGACTCCGCCCCCGCGTGCAGCGGAGCGAGCAGCCGGAGCCCGATCAGCTCGTCGCGCGCCTCGCGGAGGCCGTCGACGGTGACGCCGAGCTCGTCCGACGCGCTCTCGAGCGACCAGTCTCCGCGCACGGACGCGTGCAGGTACAGCGCGATCGCGTTCTCGCTCAGCACCGGCGGCCCCCCGTTCTCCCGACCCTCCCGAGTGTAGGAGGCGCGCACTCAGCGCCGCCGCGCGAGAACCGCGACGACGGCGAGCTCACCGGCGAGGACCAGCGCCACCGCTCCGAACACGGCCGGGCCGACCAGCGCGGCGAGCGGAGTGAGACCGGCGTTCGCGAGGAGGGGGGCGAGGAGACCGATCACGACGCCGGTGCGGCGGGCGGGGGGCTGCCGGCGGGCGACGGCGACGACGCTCAGCGAGGTCGCGGCGGCGGCCGCGAGCACGAGCACGAGGACAGCCGCGGGGTGCGGCTCCCCGAGCAGGAGCAGCGCGGCCAGCGCGGCCCAGGCGAGGGCGCCTCCGGCGGCGACGGGGCCGAGGTGCGGGGTGGCGGCGGGTGCAGTGGCGGTCATGGTCCGTCCTCTCGTCGTGGTCCTCCGAGCCTCGCGGAGGGCCGTCGGCGGCACCAGATCAGCATCCGGGCACGGCAGCATCCGGACATGCGGCGGATCCCCCGGCTCCGCGCGGGCCGGAGGGTCGGGGGACCACCGGACGCCCGGGCAGGCTCCGGCCGTGGCAGCATCCGGTCAGCCGGCCTCGCGCAGCCTCCCGCCGGCGAGGTGGAGGCTGCGCTGCGCACGGCGCGACGGCGGAGTCGTGGGTGTCGTCGGCTCCTCCTCCGGGGGCGCCCGCTCTTCCCGGGGCGGTGCCCGCGGTCGTAGGCTCGCGCTCATCCGCAACGGGAGGGGCCGACGATGACCGCCACGAGAGAGACGTCCGCCCCGCCCGAGCTCAAGCGGGTGCTCGGCCCCAAGCTGCTGCTGCTGTTCGTGGTCGGCGACATCCTCGGGACCGGGATCTACGCCCTCACCGGGCAGGTCGCGGCCGAGGTGGGCGGGGCCGCGTGGCTCCCCTTCGTGATCGCGTTCGTCGTCGCCACGCTCACCGCCTGCTCCTACCTGGAGCTGGTGACGAAGTACCCGCAGGCGGCGGGCGCCGCGCTCTACGCGCACAAGGCGTTCGGGATCCACTTCGTCACGTTCCTCGTCTGCTTCACCGTGATGGCGAGCGGGATCACCTCGGCCTCCGCCGCCTCGGGCGCCTTCGCGAGCAACTTCGCGATCGGCTTCGGGCTCGGGGACGGCGCGGGGACGCGGCTGAGCATCGCGCTGGTGTTCATGGTCTGCATCGCCCTGGTGAACCTGCGCGGTGTCGCCGAGAGCGTCGGGCTGAACGTGGTGCTCACCCTGATCGAGCTCTCGGGCCTGCTGCTGGTGATCTTCGTGTGCTTCTTCGCGGTGTTCGGCGGGCAGGCCGACTTCTCGCGGGTGGTCGCGTTCGAGGCGCCGGAGGACAAGTCGCTGCTGCTCGCGGTGAGCACCGCGACCTCGCTGGCGTTCTTCGCGATGGTCGGATTCGAGGACTCCGTGAACATGGCGGAGGAGACGAAGGAGCCCAGCCGCATCTTCCCGCGCGTGATGCTCACGGGTCTCGGCATCACCGCCGTGGTCTACGTGCTCGTGTCCACGCTCGCCGTCGCGATCGTCCCCGTGGGGGAGCTGGCCGGCAACGACACTCCGCTCGTCACGGTCGTCGAGGCCGCGGCGCCCGACTTCCCGATCTCGACGCTCCTGCCCTTCATCTCGCTCTTCGCCGTGGCCAACAGCGCGCTGATCAACATGATGATGGCCAGCCGCCTGCTCTACGGGATGAGCCGCCAGGGCGTGCTGCCGCCGTTCCTGCAGAACGTGCTGCGCGGACGGCGCACGCCGTGGGCCGCGATCCTCTTCACGACGGTGATCGCCCTGCTCCTCACCGCCTACGTGTCGCGCGACCCCTCCGACCCCATCGCGGTGCTCCTGGGCGGGACCACGTCGCTCCTCCTGCTGGCGGTCTTCGCCGTCGTCAACGTCTCCGTGCTGGTGCTGCGGCGGCAGCCGGTCGAGCACCGTCACTTCCGGACCCCCACCGTGCTGCCGGTGCTGGGCACGATCGCCTGCGTCTACCTGGTGCTGCCGATCACCTCGGGACGCGACACCGCCCAGTACGGCATCGCGGGGGTGCTGCTCGTGATCGGCGTCCTGCTCTGGGTGGCGACCTTCATCGACCGGCGGGTCCGCGGCTACGCGCGCACCGCGGCGATCGCTCCGGAGGAGCTCGACGCCGATCCCGCGGAGGACGCATCGGGAGCGCACAGCGACGGCATCGGCCGGTCATAGCCGATCCATAGGGAACTCCCGATACTGGAGTCATGAGCACCCCGGCCCCCTCGAAGCACCTCGCCCCCGCGCAGCGCACCCGCCTGAAGCGGGCCGACGGGACGCCGATCCGCGTCCTCGTCGTCGACGACGAGAGCACCCTCACCGACCTGCTCCAGATGGCTCTGCGCTACGAGGGCTGGGAGGTGCGCACCGCCGCCGAGGGCCGCGCCGCGATCACGATCACCCGCGAGTTCCGACCGGACGTGATCGTGCTCGACGTGATGCTCCCCGACATCGACGGCCTCCAGGTCCTGCAGCGGGTCCGCGCGGACGGCAGCGAGACCCCGGTCCTCTTCCTCACCGCGAAGGACGCGCTCGACGACCGGATCGCCGGGCTCACCGCCGGCGGCGACGACTACGTCACCAAGCCCTTCTCCCTCGAGGAGCTGGTCGCCCGGATGCGCGGACTCATCCGCCGCAGCACCCTGCTCGCCAACGACGCGGACGACCCCGAGGTCGTCGTGGGGGACCTGGTGCTGAACGAGGACAGCCACGAGGTCCGCCGGGGCGGCGACGAGATCGAGCTGACCGCCACCGAGTTCGAGCTGCTGCGCTTCCTGATGCGCAATCCGCGCCGCGTGCTCAGCAAGGCCCAGATCCTCGACCGGGTCTGGTCCTACGACTTCGGCGGCAAGTCGAGCGTGGTCGAGATCTACATCTCGTACCTGCGCAAGAAGATCGACGCCGGCCGCTCGCCGATGATCCACACCGTGCGCGGCGCCGGCTACCTCCTGAAGCCCGCCGACCAGTGAGCCGCACCGGCCGCCCGTCGCTCGGCGACTTCGCGACCCGCTCCGCCCTCCGCAGCTCCCGCCGCGGCCGGCGCGCGCCGTGGACTCTGCGGCGGCGGATGGTCGTCTCCGTGGTCGCGCTCGTCGCGGTGACGGCGGGCGTCGTGGGAGCGGTCAGCGTGCTCTCCGCGCGCTCGATCCTCTACGGCAGCACGGACGCGTCGCTCAGCCAGTCGGTCACGCGCCTCCAGGACTTCGACGGGCCGAGCCGCTTCGGCGGGTCGAGCGCGATCGAGCAGGCCACGACCTGCCCCAGCGGATCCTTCGGCGGCGGCCCGAGCCAGAACCTCAGCACCATCACCGCCGTCCAGGGCTCGGACGGCTCCTTCATCGGCGCCTACGTCGACGCCGACGGGGTCTGCCGGCAGTTCTCGGACCCGGCCGACTCGGTGCTCGCGGCGGCCGTCGCCGCAGGGGGCGAGGAGGCGACCATCGAGCTGCCCGGGAGCCTCGGGACCTACCGCGTGCGCGCGGCGGCGGTCGAGGGCTCCGTCGTCGTCGTCGGCGTCCCCCTGGGCGAGGTCGCCGAGACGCTCGCCTCCCTCACCTGGGTGGTCGTCGTGGTGGTGCTGCTGGCGATGTTGCTGGTCGCCCTCGTCGCCACCGCGATCATCCGCGTGGCACTGCGGCCCCTGGAGCGGGTGGAGGCGACGGCGACCCGCGTGGCCGAGCTGCCGCTGGACCGCGGCGCCGTCGAGCTGGTCGAGCGGGTCCCGGAGGAGGACGCCGACACCCGCACCGAGGTCGGCCGCGTCGGCGCCGCCTTCAACCGCATGCTCGACCACGTCACCGGTGCGCTGGAGTCGCGGCAGGCGAGCGAGGACAAGGTGCGGCAGTTCGTCGCCGACGCCTCGCACGAGCTGCGGACCCCCCTCGCGGCGATCCGCGGCTACGCGGAGCTGCCCCGGCGCGGCGGGACCGAGCTGCCGGAGTCGGCGGCCTACTCCCTCGATCGGATCGAGTCCGCCGCCACCCGGATGACCTCGCTGGTCGAGGACCTCCTCCTGCTCGCCCGCCTCGACGAGGGCCGCGACCTCGAGAAGGAGCCCGTCGACCTGACGCTGCTCGTGATCGAGGCGCTCTCGGACGCGCACGCCGCGGGCCCCGACCACGAGTGGGACCTCGAGCTCCCCGAGGAGCCGATCGAGATCCGTGGCGACGGCTTCCGGCTGCACCAGGTGGTCGCCAATCTGCTGCGGAACGCGACCGTGCACACGCCCCCCGGCACCCGGGTCGTGGCGGCGCTCGCCGAGGAGGTGTCGGAGGGGCGGCCGATCGCGGTCGTCACGGTCACCGATTCCGGCCCGGGAATCGCGCCGGAGCTGGTGCCGGTGCTGTTCGAGCGCTTCGCCCGCGGCGACTCCTCCCGAGCGCGCACGACCGGATCGACGGGGCTGGGCCTGGCGATCGTGGCGGCGGTCGTCGACGCCCACGGCGGGCGCGTCCTCGTCGCGTCCGAGCCGGGGCGCACGAGCTTCCGCGTCGAGCTGCCGGCGGGCTGAGGGCCGGAACGGCGGTCTCCCGCCGCCCCGCCCTACACCGAGACGCCCAGCCGGCGGCGCGCGTCGTCGAGGGTCCGCACCACGGCGACCACCTCGTCGAGCGGGTGCAGCGGCGACTCGGTGCGCCCCTCCGTCACGTACTGCGCGACGTGCAGCGCCTCCCAGGCGAGGCCCTCGCCGCCCTGGAGCGGCGTCTCGTCGATCCACGACCCGCTCTCGGAGCCGCGGGTGAGCGTCACGCCGCCCGGCGTCCAGAACGACGGGTGCACGTCGATCCGCCCCGCCCGCCCCGCGACGCTCGCCGCGTGGCGGGTGTCGGCCAGCACGGTCGAGGTGGCCACCGACTGCACCCCGTGCGCGTGGCTGCCGACGATCGTCGCGGTCGCGTCGACGCCGGTCGAGGTCATGCTGCCGGCGACGACGGTGCTCTGCGGGGTGCCCGCCACCATCGAGACGAAGGAGGAGGCGTAGACGCCGACGTCCAGCAGGCCGCCGCCCGCGAGCGCCGGGTCGAAGATGCGGCTGGAGGGGTCGAAGTCGAAGGCGGCGCCGAAGTCGGCCGAGACGACGGCGGGCGCGCCGACCGCCCCGTCGGCGAGCAGCTGCCGCACGACGTCCATGTGCGGCAGGTAGCGCATCCACATCGCCTCCATCGCGAAGACTCCGGCGTCGCGCGCGGCGTGCACCATCATCTCGGCCTCGCCCGGGGTCGGCGCGAACGGCTTCTCGACCAGGATGTGCTTGCCCGCGGCGATGGCGAGCAGCGCCTGGCGGGCGTGCTCCGAGTGCGGGGAGGCGATGTAGACCACGTCGACCTCCGGATCCTCGACCACGGCCTCGTAGCCGGCCGAGGCCCGCTCGATCCCGAACCGGCTCGCGAACCGCTCCGCGCGCTCCAGCGAGCGGGAGCCCACCGAGACCACGCGCTGCCGGGTGTGCTTCTGCAGCGCCTCGACGAACGAGCCGGCGATCGAGCCGGGCGCGATCACCCCCCAGCGCAGGACGGGGGAGTCGAGGAGGGAGGGGAGTCGGGGCTCGGGGAGCGTCAGTGCCATGCGTCCACGCTAGGGCCCCGTGCCCGGCGGGGGCGAGGGGGTGCGCGGCGGTCCCCTAGGGTGTGACGGCACGCGCAGTCGCGGGCGGAGGAGGACGTCATGCCCGAGTGGTACACCCTGGGCGTCGTCGCCCTCGTGATCGTCGTGGTGGTCGTCGCGATCGTGCGCTTCCGGTTCAACCCGGTGCTGGCGCTGGCCGTGGGAGCCGCCGCGATCGGCCTGCTCACCGGGCTCGGCCCCGTCGACACCGTCTCCACGATGACCACCGGCTTCGGCGAGGTGATGATGGAGGCGGGCCTCCTGATCGGCTGGGGCGTGCTCATCGGCGCGATGCTCAACGAGATGGGCGCCGTCGTCCGGCTCGTCGAGGGCCTGCTGCGCGTCTTCGGCCGCCGCGGGATCCCCTACGCGCTGGGCCTCTCCTTCGCCACCTACCTGCAGACGATCTTCGTCGACGCGCTGATCGTGATCGCGGCCCCGCTCGCCCGCCGGATCGCGCCGCGGCTGGGGCGCGCGGGCACCGGCATCGTCGCCGTGACCTTCGCCGTCGGGCTCGAGACGGGCATCGTGATGATGGTGCCCGGCTTCGCCGCGGTCGCGCTCGCGGGGCTGCTCGGAGTGCCGCTGGGCGTGATGATGCTCGGCGGATTCGCGGTGGTGGCGCCGACGGTCGTGGTCACGATCCTGCTGATGTCGCTCGCGTTCCGCCTCGGCTTCTGGGACCCGGCGCGCGACGAGCAGCTGGTCGTGCGCGACGACACGACCGGGCTCGCGACGGTGGGGGCGTCGCCCGCCGCGGACGGCGGACGGCTGCCGTCGTTCGGAGCGCGGGGGAGCGGCGGGGCGTCCTCGGGCGGAGCCGGAGCGGTGTCGGGCGGCTCGTCCGGCTCGTCCGTCGAGGACGCGGCGGGTCCCGCCGAGGCGCAGGACGCCCACGCCGCCCGCGAGCGCCCGCTCCTGCTCCTCTTCGCGCCCATGCTCCTCGCCCTCCTGCTCATCGCCGCGCAGGCGGTGCTCACCGTCTCCGGGATCGAGCTGCCGGTGCTGCAGTTCCTCGGGAACCCCGTCATCGCGCTCCTCCTCGCCGTGATCGGCACCGGAGTGGTCGGCCGGTCCACCGTGGGAACCGCGCGGATGGAGAAGGCGGTCGCCAAGGGCTTCCAGGACGGCGGGCAGATCTTCCTGCTCACCGGCGTCGGCGGGGCGCTCGCCGCGGTGATCGCGCAGGGCGACCTCGGCGAGATCCTGAAGGGCTACTTCTCGACCTCGGCGACCGCGCCGCTGCTGCTCGTCTGGGTGATGGCGGCCGTGCTGCACATCGCGGTCGGCTCGGTCACCCTCTCGGCGATCACGGCGGCCGGAGTCGTCGCACCGGTCGCCGCGACACTCGGCCTCGACCCGCTGCTGATCGCACTCGCCGCAGGCTCCGGCGCGCTGTTCTGCATCCACGTCACCTCGAACACCTTCTGGCTGCTGCAGAGCTTCCTCGGCCAGTCGGTCCGCGGCGCCCTCAAGTCCGTGACCGTCGGCGTCTCCCTCGCCTCCGTCCTCGCGCTCGGCGCCACGCTCGTCCTCTCCCTCTTCCTCTGACCGGGCCCTCCTTCCTCCTCTCGCCGGATGCCACTCGGGCACTCGAGTCGCCGGGCGAGGCGTACCGAAGAGGCATCTCACGGAGGTGACCCGGCCGACACGTGACGGAAACATGGAGCCTCTATCTTCCTGAGAGGGTTCACATCCGATTCGGAGATACAGACGCCGACGGGGGCCCGATCCGTTCCGTCACGCCTCGACAAGGGAAGAACTCCGCTTGAGATCTCGAACCGCCCTCGCCTCCGGATGCGCCGCGCTCGCGCTCGCCGCCGGCGGTCTCCTGGTCGCCCCGCCAGCGACCGCCACGACCGCAGCACCCGCCGACTACACCCGCGTGGACATCGTGCGTCCGCCGTCCGCTCCGATCGCGGTGCCGACCAGCTACCCGCAGCAGACCCCGCTGACCGAGGTGCCCGTCGACCCGACCGACGCCTCGCTCCTGCGCGGAGTCACCCCCTACGACGCCATCGCGCCGCAGCTGAACGCGCTCGCCGCCCGCTCCGACCGGGTCTCGACCCAGGTGGTCGGGAAGTCCGGCCTCGGCCGCGACATCTACCTGGTCACCGTCACCGCCCCCGAGACCGAGGCCGAGACGGCGCAGCAGGCCGAGTGGCGCGACCGGCTCAAGTACGAGCCCGCCGCCGCGGCCGCCGACGCCGAGCTGATGGACGGCTACAAGGTGCCGGTCTGGTTCAACGGCAACATCCACGGCAACGAGTGGGAGGGCAGCGACGCGATCCTCGAGTACATCGAGGGCGTCGCCACCGCCGAGGACGCGGAGACCGAGGCGCTGCTCGAGGGCAACCGCCTCTACTTCACCGTCACCAACAACCCCGACGGCCGCGCCCTCGGCCAGCGCGCCGTCGCCGCGGGCTACGACCCGAACCGCGACATGATCACCGGAGCCACCAGCGAGGCGGCCGTGATCCGCGACCTCTCGAGCGTGCTCCAGCCCACGTACTTCATCGACATCCACGGCTACACCGGGATCCTCCAGGTCGAGCCCTGCGGCCCGCCGCACGGCGAGAACTACGAGTACGACCTCTTCCTCCCGCACGCCTACGCGACCGCGCTCGAGATCGAGCGCCGCGTCGTCGAGGCCGACGTGCCCGGCAACACCTACCTCGCCGAGGACGGCAGCGCCACCACGGACAACACCGGGAAGATCCTCATCCCCTACCGCGACATCCGCGCGGGCTGGGACGACTGGCCCCCCATCTTCGCCCCGCAGTACGTCGCCTTCCAGGGCGCGATCACCAACACGGTGGAGCTTCCGCTCGGCCGCACGGCCAACAGCACTCCGGAGGAGATCGCCCAGGGCCAGGCCAACGCGGACATCGACGTCGAGGTCGCCGGGATCGTCATGGACGCCTCCGTCGACTACATCGAGGCCAACCGCGACGCGCTCCTGAGCAACCAGGTCGCCATCTTCGAGCGCGGCGTCACCGGCGCCCCCGCCGTCGAGATCTCCGCCGACGTCTCCGCGGCCGACCTGCCCGCGGGCGTGCCGACCGAGTGGACCGAGATCTGGGACGAGACCGACGTCTACACGACCGAGTACCCGCGCGCCTACGTCATCCCCGTCGACGGCACGCAGCGCTCCGTCTCGGACGCCGAGACCCTCGTCGCGCAGCTGCTCGCCCACGGCGTCGAGGTGTCGCGGACCACGGCCGCCACGAGCGTCGAAGGAGTCTCCTACCCCGCGGGCACCTACCTGGTCGACATGCACCAGTCGGTCCGCGGCCTCGCCAACGTCCTCCTCGCCGACGGCAGCGACATCTCGAGCCGCGTGCCCGAGATGTACGACGTCTCGGCCTGGAGCCTCTCGCTCCTCTGGGGCGCCGACGTGCAGGCGATCGGCTCCACCACCGACGCCCTCCCGGCCGTCGGCCTGGAGCCGGTGACCGCCGTGGCTCCGGTCGGCTCCGTCCCGGCAGGCGCCGACTACCTCGCCTTCGAGCCGCGCGGCGTCCTGGAGTACCAGGCCGTCAACGCGCTGCTGGCCGACGGCGTCGCCCTCGAGCAGTTCGAGGACGGCACGATCGCCCTCCGTGCAGACGCCGCCGGGCTCGCGGCCGCCGAGGGAGCCGCCGCCGCCTTCGGCGTCGACTTCACGGCGACCACCGCCGACCGCGTGCGCGCCGAGGACGGGAAGGCGCTCGACGCCCTCCGCGTCGCCTACTCCGGCACGAACGAGGACCGCGACGCGCTGGCCAAGCTCGGCTTCGCCGACGCGGTCGCCGTCGACGCGGCCGCGCTCACCGCGGGCACCGCGACCCTCGAGGGCGCCGACGTGCTCTACGTGGGACGCGCCCTCTCCTTCACCCCGGAGCAGGCCGTGGGCCGCACCGTCGTCGAGGAGTTCCTCGCAGCGGGCGGCGACGTCGTCGGCCGCGGCGGCGCAGGAGCGGCCTTCGTGTCCGACTTCGGCCTGGCCGAGCTGACCGCGCAGACAGGCACCAGCGGCTCCAACGGCATCGTCTCGGTCGAGACGCCCGGTGGCGGCGTCCTCGGCGACTACCCGCAGGACACCGCGTTCGTCTCGCCGGCACTGTGGTTCGCGGGCTTCGACGAGTCGGTCGCGGTCGAGCAGAGCTACTCGGAGGACGGCACGTTCGTCGCCGGGCACTGGGTCGACTCCGACGGGCAGTCCCGGAGCGACGCGGCCGGGCAGGCCTCGGCCGTCTCGTTCTCGACGGAGTCGGGCACCGAGGGCTTCCTCTTCGGCACCTCGCCGGTGTTCCGCAACCACCCGGTCGGAGCGTTCAGCGACGTCGCCCGGGCGCTGCTCGCCGTGGCGCCGGAGGGCGCCGCCGTCGAGCTGCCGGGGACCCCGGAGCCCACGCCGACGCCGGAGCCGACCGGCTCGCCGGAGCCGACCGCGACTCCCGAGCCGACGGCCGGACCGACCGCCACGGCCGCGCCGATCACCGCACCGACCGGCCCCGGCGGCCTCCCCTCCACCGGAGTGGAGACCGGCTCCTGGCTGCTGCTCTCGGGAGGTGCTGTCGCCCTCGGCCTCGGCTCGCTCCTGATCGCCCGCAGCCGTCGCCGTGAGGACCAGGAGGCGTAGCCTCCGCCTCGGGGAGGGATAGGGCGCCCGCAGCCCGGTCCCTCCCCGAGGCGGAGGCTACGCCTCCTGGTCCTCAC
>NZ_PSVD01000013.1:0-80086 GCF_002932035.1 Rathayibacter sp. AY1F6
TAAAGACTGTCGGAGCTGACCGGTACTAATAAGCCGATAACTTGATAATCACTACACTCATACCGTTGTAAAGGCTGGTAGGAGTGGTCAGAGATTGCTTGCGTCCACTTTGTGGTTCCCAGAAGACGGGCACCCCGCATCCTCCTTCGGGAGGAGCGGAACAATTGAATACACGCACGGCGTGTAACCCAGATTTGACCATGTGCCCTCGGGTGCGTGTGTCGCCAGGGTTACGGCGGCCATAGCGAGAGGGAAACGCCCGGTCACATTCCGAACCCGGAAGCTAAGACTCTCAGCGCCGATGGTACTGCAGGGGGGACCCTGTGGGAGAGTAGGACACCGCCGGACACCATTCACGATGGCCACCCAGAAATGGGTGGCCATCGCTGTTTAACCACCACCTCGGATCCCCGCTGCTCACTGGAGCGCGGTGCGGGTTAGGGTGGTGCGACGGTTACGGCCGTCCTCCCCGCCCTCGGGCGGGTCAACTCCACAGAGCATCACCACGACAGGCGAGGAACGCATGGACGACTCAGGATCCGACCGCAACGACCGGGACTCCGGACGTCGTGACGAGCGGCCGCCTCGCGCCGGCGGCCCCGGCCGCTCCTCGAACGATCGCGGCGGCTCGGGCGACTCCCGCCCCCGCCGCGACGGTGATGCTCGTCCTCCCTATCGTGGCGGTGGCGATTCCCGTCCGCAGCGCGACGGGGACTCTCGTCCTCCGTACCGTGGTGGTGGGGACTCTCGTCCGCAGCGTGATGGGGACTCCCGTCCGCAGCGCGATGGGGACTCCCGTCCTCCTTACCGTGGCGGTGGGGATTCGCGTCCGCAGCGTGATGGTGACTCGCGTCCTCCTTACCGCGGTGGTGGCGATTCCCGTCCGCAGCGCGACGGGGACTCCCGTCCTCCTTACCGTGGCGGTGGGGATTCGCGTCCGCAGCGTGATGGTGACTCGCGTCCTCCTTACCGCGGTGGTGGCGATTCTCGTCCGCAACGTGACAGTGACTCTCGTCCTCCTTACCGCGGGGGTGGGGATTCCCGTCCTCAGCGCGATGGGGACTCCCGTCCTCCGTACCGGGGTGGTGGGGATTCCCGTCCGCAGCGCGATGGGGACTCGCGTCCTCCCTATCGCGGTGGCGACTCGCGTCCGCAGCGGGACGGTGACTCTCGGCCTCCCTATCGCGGTGGCGAGTCGCGTCCCCAGCGTGACGGGGACTCCCGTCCTCCTTACCGTGGCGGTGGAGATTCGCGTCCGCAGCGTGATGGTGACTCCCGGCCTTCCTACCGTGGTGGTGGCGACTCTCGTCCGCAGCGTGACGGGGACTCGCGTCCGCCGTTCCGCGGTGGATCGCGCGATGGGGGAAGCAGGCCGTGGTCGGACGATCGTCGGGGCGGCGGAGACCGCCAGGGCGGCGGACGCGGACGCGAGGGCTTCGGCGGCGGACGCGGCGGCCCCCGCGAGGAGCCGGAGCTCACCGAGGAGGAGCGCGAGCGGCGCTCCCTCCAGTCGGTGCGTCCGCGCCACGACGACCCGGACCTTCCGGACGACGTGCAGGCCAAGGACCTCGACAAGGTCGCCCGCAACGAGCTGCGCACGCTCTCGAAGGACAACGCCGAATGGGTCGCCCGTCACCTGGTGATGGCCGGCCGCCTCCTCGAGGAGGACCCCGAGCTGGCGCACCGCCACGTGCTCTCGGCGGCCCGCCGCGCGGGACGTATCGCCGTGGTCCGCGAGTCGCTGGCCATCTCGGCGTACGCGACGGGCGACTTCGCCCTGGCGCTGCGCGAGCTGCGGACCTTCCGTCGGATCTCCGGCTCGGACGAGCAGGTGCCGCTGATGGTCGACTCCGAGCGCGGCGTCGGCCGACCCGACAAGGCGCTCGAGCTGGGACGGTCGATCGACCGCACCACGCTGAGTCCCGGCGCGCAAGTGTCGCTGGCCATCGCCATGTCCGGCGCCCGCCTCGACCTCGGGCAGGCGGAGCTCGCTCTCATGGAGCTCGAGATCCCGCAGCTGGACCCGGACCGCGCGTTCTCGTACAGCCCGGATCTCTTCGCCGCCTACTCGCTCGTCCTCGAGGAGGTCGGCCGCTCCGAGGAGGCGGCCGAGTGGCAGCGTCGCGCCGACATCGCGGCGCAGGCCGTCTTCGCGGCCGAGGGCGGCGGTGATGACGAGACGATCGAGGTGATCGAGGAGGAGCACGAGTCGGCCGACGCCGCGTCCGCTCCCGATCGCGCCGAGGAAGGGACCGCGGTCGACGACGCGGACGACTACCTGGACGACGAGGACGGCCCGACCGCCGTCGACGACGCGGACGAGGACGAGGTCCACCGGACTGTGTCCGAGGAGATCGCCGACGACGACGACGACGACGACGCGGACGCGGACGACGCCGATGCGACCGCTGACGCCGAGGCCGACGTCGTCGACACGGACGAGCCGACCTTCGCGGACGAGTCCCTCGAGTCCGACGATCTCGCCGAGACGGACGCGGACGAGGCTCTCGACTCGGCCGAGCCGACCGCCGACGAGTCGGTCGAACCCGCCGACACCACCGAGGAGGACGCCGATGTTCCGCAGCAGCAGGACTGAGCCCACTCCGCTCGACGGCCGCGACTCCGTCCTGGCCGACCTCGACGGGGTCGTCTACAAGGGTGCCGACGCGATCCCCTTCGCGGTGGAGAGCCTCAACCGAGCGGCCGAGACGCTGCGGGTCGGCTACATCACCAACAACGCCTCCCGCACGGACGCGTCCGTCGCCGGGCACCTCTCCGAGCTGGGGCTGAGCGTCCGGCCCGAGGACGTCGTCACCTCCCCGCAGGCGGCGGTCGTGCTGCTCGCCGACCTGGTGCCGGCCGGCTCGACGATCCTCGTCGTCGGGGCGGAGGGCCTCACCTCCGAGGTCGAGCGCGCCGGGTTCACCGTGACGCGCAGCGCGGAGGACTCGCCGGCGGCGGTCATCCAGGGCTTCGCACCCACGGTCGGCTGGGAGCAGCTGGCCGAGGCCTCGTTCGCGCTCCACACGGGGATCCCGTGGGTCGCGACGAACACCGACTGGACAATCCCCGTCGCGCGCGGCATCGCCCCGGGCAACGGGACCCTCGTCTCGGCCGTGCACACCGCGGTCGGCCGGCTCCCGGTCGTCGCGGGCAAGCCCGAGCGGGCCATCTTCGACGCGGCGACCGCGCGCTTCGGCTCGACGAACCCGCTGTTCCTCGGCGACCGGCTCGACACCGACATCGCCGGCGCGAACGGCGCCGACATGGAGAGCGCCCACGTGCTCACCGGGATCGACCGGGCCAAGCAGCTCCTCGCGGCGGAGCCCAAGCTCCGGCCGACGTACATCCTCGGCGACCTGCGCGAGCTGCACCTGCCCTACCCGGCGACGACGGTCTCGCGGAACGGCACGCACGCCGTCCGCGGCGCCAAGGTCCGCCTCGACGGCGACTCCGTGGTGATCGTGGACGCCGGCGACGACGCGACCGATCTGCTCCGGGCCGCCTGCTCGGTGATCTGGTCGTCCGGCCGCGCGATCTACGGCCTCGACGTGCCGGAGTCGCTCTACAGCTGAGCCTGCTCGGCGGGCTCCCGGCGTCCCTCGCGGCGCAGGAGCCCGTCGAGCCGGCCGGCCAGACCGACCGCGACGATCGCGATCAGCGCGGCGTACGAGAAGGTCGCGGCGAAGACCCCGGTCCCGGCCCCGATCAGCCCGGTGACCGCCGCCGCGAGGAGGCCCGTCAGCGCGAGGGAGACCGAGGCGCCGGTCGAGTCGGCGATCTGCAGGGCCGAGCTGTTGAAGCCCTCCCGGCCCGGAGCGGAGAGCGCGAGCGTCATCGTCCCCATCCGCGGGAACATCGTGCCCATGCCGCCGCCGGCCAGGAACCAGCCCACGCCCGCGACGATCGGGCTGAGGGCGAGCACCGTGACGAGCAGCACGACTCCGATGCCGGCGAGCACGAGCGACGTGCCGAGCCGCATCGCTCCGCCGTGGCTGAGGCGGGTACCCGGGCGTCCCTGGATGTTCGAGCCGAGAGCCCAGGAGACGGCGCCCGCGGTGAGCATGGCGCCCGAGAGCCAGGGCGGCAGGCCGTACTGCTCCGAGAGCAGCAGCGGCAGGTAGACCTCGGTGCCGAAGAACGCGGCGGCGACGAGGGCGCGGAGGAGGATCACCGACGGCAGGACGCCCCGGGCGCGCAGCGTGCCGGCGGGCAGGAGCGCGCGAACCGCCACGACCACGACCACCACGGCGGCCGCGGCCAGGAGCCCGGCGAGGTCGGGCGCGAGTTCGGCGCTCGTGCTCAGCACGACGACTCCGGCCGAGACGACCACGGCGCGGGCGATGCGGCCCACTGCCCGGCGATCGAAGGGGAGGCGCTCGCGCGGCTCGAGCGAGCGGAGCGTCGGCGCGATCGCGGCGCTCGCGAGGGCCACCAGGGCGACGACTCCGAAGAAGACCCAGTGCCAGCTCGCGAGCTCGGCGACGACTCCGGCCACCAGCGGCCCCACCAGCGACGGCACGACCCAGGCCGCGGCGAAGGCGCCGAAGATCCTCGGATGCAGCTCGCTCGGGTAGACCCGCGCGACGAGCACGTAGAGGGTGACGGTGATCCCTCCGCTGCCCAGCCCCTGCAGCAGGCGGGCCGCCACGAAGACCGGCATCGACTGCGCGGCACCGGCGGCGACGAGACCCAGGGTGAAGAGCAGGATCGCGACCACGAGCGACGGCGTCGGGCCGCGGCGGTCGGCCGAGGAGCCGGCCGCGACCATCCCGACCACGGCGGCGGCGAGCGTCGCCGCGAAGGCCAGGGGGTAGAGGGCGCGGCCGTCGAGGTCGGCGCTGACGATCGGCATGATCGTCGTCACGGCGAGCGACTCGAACGCGCAGAGGAAGACGAGGCTCGTCGTTCCGATGGTCGTCAGGAGGAGGGGAGCCGAGGTGATGCCGCGGCGATCACGAGAACGCACCTGCTCAACAGTACGCCGAGCGCAGAGCCGGTCAGCGGTAGACGGCCCAGTCGTCCTTCGCGAGCACCGTCGGGGTGCCCTCGATCTCGACCAGCCAGCCGCGGTCGTCGCGCTCGAGGTAGCGCCCCTGCACGATCTCGGGGGCCCAGCCGCCGTCGCGGGAGGAGATCCAGCGGACGAAGCGGACGGTGCCTCCGCGCCGGAACAGTGTGCCGTTGTGGTCGCTCATGCGGGGATCTTCTTCACGGAGAGGTCGTCGGGCGACGAGGTTTCGGGGAGGAGGTGGAGGCCGAGGCGGCCGTTCGAGGCGTTCGAGAGCTCGCGCAGCCAGTGCGGGTTCAGCTCGATCGCGGCGGTGCCGTCGTACTCGTAGCGGGTGGGGATGCCGGGGTGGAGCCACAGTTCGGACCGGCGGCCCTCGGCGTCCTCGATCGTCAGGAGGAAGCCCTCGCCGCGGCGGAACCGCGAGGTGATCACGGTCTGGAGGTGGGCCAGGGCGCGGTCCTCGAAGGAGTGCGAGCTGGCGGGTGCGCCGTAGAGCAGTCGTCCCATCGCGCGCACCTCCTCACCGTCGGCGGCGCACGGAAGGCGTGCCGCACCGTCGACACTAGGTATTGCTAAGTCGGTTGACTAACAGTCTCCGCGCCGACTGCGCTTTCGGGACACACGCCGTCCGATCGCCGGAGAAGTGGTTCGATGGGGGCAGCGAGTTCCCGTCCGGGGCGCCTGCCGCTCGGAAGGTGCACCTCGATGGACGCTCGGCCAGACCTGTTCGCTCTGCTCGCGCGATTGCGCACGGCGGAGCGCGACTACGACGGCCGCGTGGAGCGCCGCCTGGGCATCGGCGCCACGGATCTCGCGGCCCTGCGGCTGATCGGGGTCGGGGAGCGGCGCGACGAGATCGTCCGCGCCGTCGACCTGTCCGCGGCCCTGTCGATCACGACGGCGGCCGTCTCCCTCCTCGTCGACCGCCTCGCCCGCGCCGGCTACGTGAACCGCACTCCCGACCCGTCCGACGGCCGCGGCCGCATCCTCTGCCTGACGGAGCGCGCGCAGAAGGCCATCGTCGGCACCGACGACCCGACCTACGAGCAGATCCGCGCGATGGTCGCGAAGGTGCCCGAATCGGAGGCCGCGACCGTCGCGGTGCTGCTCGACGGCCTCAGCCGCATCCTCGAGGGGCAGCCGCCGCCCGAGCTCGTCGACTGATCAGCGCTGCAGCGTGGCGCTCGGCGACTCGCCGAACCGCTCCGCGTAGGCCGCGCTGAAGCGGCCCGCGTTCCCGAAGCCCCAGTGCCGGGCGACGGCGGCGACCGTCGTCCCGAGGGGCGGACTCACGGCGAGCTCCTCCCGGGCGCGGTCGAGCCGCACCAGGCGCAGGTAGGCGATCGGGCGCATCCCGAGCACCCGCTGGAACGCGGACTGCAGGCCCCGGACGGTCAGGCCCGACGCCGCCGCCATCTCGGCGGGGCCGATCGGCTCGCTGCAGTGGGCGTGCACGTACTCGACGGCCGTGCGGATCCGTGCGTTCCGGGGGGCGAGGAGCTCGGGCGGGACCGGAGCGGACTCCGGAGGGTAGAGGTCGAGCAGCGCGGAGGCCGTGGCACGGGTGAGCTCGTCCCAGAGCAGCTGCTCGACGCGCTCGCTGCGCAGCGCGCGGGCGGAGTCGGCGACGGCCGTGCGCCACCGGCGGATCGCCGCGGCGTCGGGGCGGTGCTCGGAGTCGAAGACGAGGGAGCCGACGAGGCCGCGCTCGGCGGCGACCCGGTCGACCACTCCCCGGTCGAGGTGCACCAGGCGCTGGTCGAAGTCGACGTAGTCGAAGGCGAACGGCCGGCCGACGGGGAAGAGGACGGGACGGTTCTCCTCCATCGCGATCGAGGCGCGGCCGACGTCGATCCGGCCGGAGCCGCCCACGATCCACTGCACGACGACATCGTCCGAGTCACCCACGCCGCCCGCGAGGCGCCCGGACATCCGCGAGGTGCGGAGGGTCATCCCGCCGTCGCCGATGGCGGCGTAGCGGTAGCTGAAGTCTGCAGCGGTGGTGGCGGCGCGCCACTCGTCGCCGTTGTAGAGCCGCGCGAGGCTGTGCCGCGCCTCGTCCGGATCCTCGCCGCGGGCCTCCAGCCGGACGCGAGGGTGGTGATCGTCCACAGGTCGTTCCGGTGCCTCAGCGCGTGAGGCGCTCGATGAGCTCGCGGTAGCGCGCGGCCGTGCGCTCGACGATCTCGGACGGGAGGGTCGGCGGGAGGCCCTGGCCGTCCCAGTTGTCGGAGAGCCAGTCGCGCACGATCTGCTTGTCGAACGAGCGGCCGCGGATGCCGGCGTCGTAGTCGTCGGCGTCCCAGTAGCGGGAGGAGTCGCTCGTGAGGACCTCGTCGCCGAGGGTGACGACTCCGGTCCCGCGGTCGACCCCGAACTCGAACTTCGTGTCGGCCAGCAGCACGCCGCGGGCCAGGGCGATGGTGGACGCCTCGCGGAAGACGGCGAGCGAGAGGGTGCGCAGCGCCTCCGCGGCCTCCTCCCCGACGATCTCGACCGTGCGCTCGAAGGTGATGTTCTCGTCGTGCTCGCCCTGCGGGGCCTTCCACGCGGGGGTGTAGATCGGCTCGGGGAGCGCGTCGCCGTCGTGGAGGCCCTCGGGGAGCGGGACGCCGCAGACGGAGCCCGTCTCCCGGTACTCCTTCCAGCCGCTGCCGGAGAGGTAGCCGCGCACGACGCACTCGATCGGGAACATGTCGAGCGTCTTCACCAGCATCGACCGGCCGCGGACCGCCTCGGGGATGTCGCCGGGGATCAGGTGGTTGGGGACGTCGGAGAGCTGCGCGAACCACCAGAGGGAGAGCGTGGTCAGCAGCTCGCCCTTGCCGGGGATACCGGGCTCGAGGACCGCGTCGTACGCGCTGACCCGGTCGCTGGCGACGACGAGCATGCGGTCGGCGCCGAGCACGGGGTCGGCGTCGTCGGGGGTGTAGAGGTCGCGCACCTTGCCGGAGTAGGCGTGCTGCCAGCCGGGCAGCGGCGCCGTGGTGTCGAAGGACAGGGAGTCGTCGCGGGTCACCGCACCATTCTCCCCGATCCGGGGGGCTCCGCGGCTCCTGAAGACCTCCTGTGTCCTGGCGGATCGGGGCTGTCAAGCACGCGCGGCCGCCGATCCCGCGCGCCTAGCGTCGAGACATGACTTCGCAGAACGACCAGACTCCGCAGAACGACCAGTACACGTTCCAAGACCCGACCGCGATGTTCGCCGACATCGACACGGAGGCCCAGTACCAGGAGGGCTCCGGCCTCGACTCGAAGATGGACGACCCCGCCGACCGCGGCGAGTCGACCTACCGCGGCTCCGGCCGTCTGACCGGGCGCAAGGCGCTCGTCACCGGAGGCGACTCGGGCATCGGCGCGGCCGTCGCCATCGCCTACGCCCGCGAGGGCGCCGACGTCGCGATCGTCTACCTCCCCGAGGAGGAGTCCGACGCGAAGAAGGTCGTCGCGTTGATCGAGGAGGCCGGCCGCACCGCCGTCGCCATCCCCGGCGACATCACCGACCACGACTTCGCGGTGGGCGCCGTCGCGAAGGCCGTCGAGGGCCTGGGCGGACTCGACATCCTGGTCAACAACGCGGGCAAGCAGCAGCACGTCGAGGACTTCCTCGAGCTCTCGGACGAGCAGTTCGACGAGACCTTCAAGACCAACGTCTACGCGATGTTCTGGATGACGAAGGCGGCCGTGCCGCACCTCGCCCCGGGCTCCGCGATCATCAGCACCTCGTCGATCCAGGCCTACCAGCCGTCGCCGATGCTGGTCGACTACGCCAGCACGAAGGCCACGATCAACACGTTCTCGAAGGCGCTCGCGCAGCAGCTCGCGCCCAAGGGGATCCGCGTGAACGTCGTCGCCCCGGGCCCGATCTGGACGCCGCTGCAGACCGCGGGCGGCCAGCCGTCCGACAAGCTGCCCGAGGTCGGCTCGCAGACGCCGCTCGGACGCTGGGGCCAGCCGGCCGAGCTCGCTCCCGCCTACGTGTTCCTCGCCTCCCCGGAGTCGAGCTACGTCGTCGGCGAGACGCTGCACGTCAACGGCGGCATGCCCACGCCGTAACACTCGGCGCTCACGGCGGGCCCGGTCGCGGCGCGGAGGAACCCTCTTCCGTGCCGTGGCGGGGCCCGCCGTTTTGGTTGTCGTAACAATCGACTGCTGTGCAGGTTCGTGCGCGAGAGTCGGTGCATGACCGATTCCCTGCCGATCCTCGACCTGTCCCGCCTCGACCAGGGGGAGGCGGAGGCCGCCGCCTTCCGCCGCGACCTCCGGGAGACCACGCACGACGTGGGCTTCTTCTACCTCGTCGGCCACGGCGTGCCCCAGGACCTCCTCGACGACGTCGTCGCCGTCTCCCGCCGCTTCTTCGACCTGCCGGAGGAGGAGAAGCTCGCGATCGAGAACACCCTCAGCCCGCAGTTCCGCGGCTACACCCGCTTCGGCGCCGAGCTCACCAACGGCGACGTCGACTACCGCGAGCAGGTCGACATCGGCATCGACCGACCGGCCGTTCCCGCCGGGCCCGGCGTCGCCGACTACGAGCGCCTCGAGGGGCCGAACCTCTGGCCCGAGGCGCTGCCGGAGTTCCGCGAGGTCTTCGAGCGCTGGCACGCGGAGCTCGCTGCGGTCGCCATCCGGCTGCTGCGCACCTGGGCCGTCGCACTCGACGCCCCGGAGGACGTGTTCGACGAGGCGTTCGCCGAGCGGCCGTTCTCGCTGGTGAAGGTCGTCCGCTACCCGGGCACCTCCGACCCGGAGCCCAAGCAGGGCGTGGGCGCGCACCGCGACGGCGGCGTGCTGACGCTGCTGCTGGTCGAGCCCGGCAAGGGCGGCCTGCAGGTCGAGCACGACGGCTCGTGGATCGAGGCACCCGCGATGGAGGGCGCGTTCGTCGTCAACATCGGCGAGATGCTGGAGCTCGCCACGGGCGGCTACCTCAAGGCCACGCTGCACCGCGTGATCTCGCCGCTGATCGGAACGGACCGGATCTCGATCCCGTTCTTCTTCAATCCCGCGCTCTCGGCCACCATGCCCTCGCTCCCGCTGCCCGAGGAGCTCAAGTCCGGCCTCTCGGTCGACCCGACGAACGCGCCGATCCTCGAGACCTACGGCGAGAACGCGCTGCGCTACCGCCTCCGGGCCCACCCGAACGTGGCGGCCGCCCACCACGCGGACCTGCTCGCTCCCACCGTCTGACCCGGGAACGACGAAGGGCCCCCTCCCGCGCGAGCGCAGGAGGGGGCCCTTCGTCGTCAGTGCGTCAGCAGCGCGCGGCGGCGACGGGGACCGTCGCGGTGAACGCGGGCTGGCCGGTCGCCGATCCGGTCACCGTCACCGTGCCGGCCGGCATCGAGGCCAGGCGGGTGGTGAAGGCGGCGGAGGCGGACGAGCCGGGAGCGACCGCGGTGAACGACTTCGAGCCGTAGGCCGAGGTGATCGTGACGTCCGCGGCAGCGGTGTCGGTGTTCTTCACGGTCGCGGTGAGCACGATCTTGCCGGCGACGCAGCGCGTGGCGACGGCGGGGACGAGCTCGAGGGTGTCCAGCGGGACGGCGGCCGAGACCGACGTGCGCACCAGCTTGTCCGCGTACCCGGTGTAGGAGGCCGTGACGCCGGTCACGTCCGCCGGGACCGAGACGCTCGCCGAGCCGCCGGAGAGCGGGACGGTCGAGGTCCACGAGCCGCCGGTGAAGGTGACCGAGCCGACGACGTCGCCCTTGTCGGCCGCCGCGACCGTCGCCGTGACCGTGCGGCCGTCGGCGGTGAGGGTCGTGGTGGAGTCGACGGCGGTGACGCCGGTCCAGTTCTTCATGGCGGTGAGGACCGTCTGCGGGACGCTCACGAACGCACCGTGCCGCGGGCTGGCCGGGAGGCCGGCGCGGCTCTTGGGCGAGACGTTCCAGTCGGCCGACTGCGAGAGGCGGTTCGTCTGCGAGCTGCCGGCGATGGCCGCTCCGGATGTGAGGAAGGCCTTGTAGCCGCCGTCGCCGTAGTTGTCGACGAGGAACGCGTAGCCGTCGCCCGTGCCGGTGGTGTCGTTCGGGTCGCCCGCGTTCAGCTTGATGATCTCGGGTCCCTCACCGGCCTGGCCGGTCTCGAGCGAGGTCATCCGGGTGTCGGTGAGCTGCCAGGTGGTGTTCGGGTCGGCACTCCAGTTCGAGGAGGTCGTCCCGGCGGTCAGGACCTTCGACTTCTCGAGGAAGATGTCCTTTCCGGCCTCGAGGGTGCCGGCGGCGCCGCCCTCCTCGTTCTTGGTGAAGCGGTAGTAGTAGTCGCCGATCTTCGTGATCGTCGAGTCGATCCGCGCGTAGCCGGTGTCCTGCCAGGTGGCGGGAGGAGCGGTGAAGGTGCGGAAGTCGCGGGTGATCACGGAGAAGACGCGGGCGTAGAGCTTGTCGCTGTTGGTCTTCGTCGCGTCGGAGTAGAGGCGCGAGGAGAAGAACACGACGTAGGACTGCAGGGCGTCGTCCCAGTACGCCTCGGGCGCCCAGGTCATTCCGGCGGCCGGCTGGTTCACCGTGATGCCGGTGTCGGCGCCGTTGGTACGGGTCCACTGCACCAGGTCGGTCGACTCCCAGACCTCGATCTTCAGGCTGCCCTTGGACTGGGCGTCGCCCCAGCCGGTGCCGCAGGAGATGCAGAGGTCGGTGGCGACCATGTAGTACTTGTCGCCGTTGTGCGAGCGGAGGATGAACGGGTCGCGCAGGCCCTTCGTGTCGGTCGTCGAGGTGATGACCGCCTTGCCGCCGTTGACCGGCGAGAAGGTGAAGAAGTCGTTGCCCGAGGTCGCGGCCTGGTAGATCTTCTCGTCGCCGTCCGACTTGAAGTACGCCGAGGCGTAGCCCGCGTCGGGAGCGGTGCGGCCGAGCTCGGCGACCGTCAGCGTGAAGGCGCGCGTCTCGGTGACGCCGTTGAGGGTGGCCGTCGCGGTGAGGGTGACGGTCCTGTCCCCGGAGCCGTAGGCCGGTCGGGTGACCACGCCGCCGCCGCGGTAGGGGTCGGCCGCGCCGACCGCCGGAGCCGCGTAGGAGGTGTTCGTCGGTGTGACGAGGGCCGGGTCCGAGGAGGTCCAGGTGATGTCGGTGCCGTTACGGGCGCCCTTCACTGCGAGGGGGAGGTTCTCGGTGGTGCGCGTGGCGAGCTTCAGCGCGTCGAGGTCGTCGTTGATGCTCGGGGCGAGCACGACCACCTCGAAGGCGATCGTCGCGCCCTGGGCGGTGGTCGCCGTCAGGGTGACCGGGGTGTTCTGCGCGATCGAGCGCGAGACGACGCCGGTGGCCGAGACGACCGCGCTGTTCGAGGAGGTCCAGGTGAGCGGGACGCCGCTGGTGGAGGCGGGCAGCGTCAGGTTCGAGGAGACCTGGGTCAGCGACGGGTTGCCGGCCAGCAGGACGGGCTGGATGTCCGAGCGCAGCAGGGCGGAGGTCGCGGACGCCTTCGCCGCGGCGGTCGGCATGCTCGAGGCGACCTGCTCGGCGGTGAGGGAGGTGTCCCAGAACTTCACGTCGGTGACGTCGGCGGTCACGAGCGCGTCGCCGGAGTAGAGCGAGCGGCCGAGGTAGCCGAGCGTGGACCCGGTCGGGACGATGCTCGCCATCGACTTCGTGGTGTTCGCGGTCGAGATCTGCGTGCCGTCGCGGTAGAGGGTCAGCACGGTGCTCGACCCCGTGCCGGTGCCGACGAGCGTGAGCGTCGTGAACCCGGGGTTCAGCGTGCCGCCGAACGGCATGCGGGTCTCGCCGTTGTTGGTGGGCTCCTTGACGCGGATGCCCGCGAGGACCTGTCCGCTGGGCGAGCCGTCGGGGTTGCGCGGGTTCACGAAGACGTGGTTGCCGAGCTGCGTGGTGTTCCACGGGCCGACGCCGTCGCCGATGACCCAGCCGAACTGGTTGGCGGTGGTCTGCGTCTTCACCGTGTACTCGACGGCGAACGCGTTGTCGGCTCCGGTGACCAGGCCCTGGGGCAGGCTCGCGTAGCCGTCGTTCTTGAACCGGGCGACCTGGTCGCCGCCGGCGTTCGCGAAGGACGCGTCGGTGAGGCCGGTCAGGGTGGCGTTGCGTCCGTTGCCCGAGATGTCGAGCAGGGCCGAGCCGGCGTGGGACATGTCGTAGTGCGCGGTGGGCGCCGGGACGTCGACGGCCTGCGCCGAGACGGGGACGAGAGCGCCGGTGAGGGCGACGCTCGTGCAGGCGAGAGCGGAGAGGAAGAGGGATCGCACGCGGCGCCGAGGCGCGGCGGCAGGGGGCTCCGGGGAGCGTCGTCTCATCGTCGAGACCTTTCCTTCAGGGGAGGGATGCGTCGAGCCGAGGGGACCGACGCGTGTGTTCACGTTAACATGTGAGCCGCCTCAGAGCCATGGGGGAATTGCTCCGGCGGCGAGAGCGAACCATGCGACAGGGGAGCGCTTCGGCGCAAGACCTGCACCCCCGAGCGCCCAGGGCGTAGCGTGAGCGCACCGCATCCTGGCCCCCGGTGACGGAACCATGCCCATCCGCCTGCCCTGCGAGGACTTGACCATGACGACGCTCTTCCACACCGGTGGCTCCCTCTCCCTCGACGACGCGACCGCCGACGCCGTCCTCCGCTACTCGCTCGCGCTCGCGCAGCGGCACCGGATGAGCACGGTCAGCGTCGCCGACGACTCGGCCCCCTCCTCCGTCGTGACGCTCACCGTCGGGCTCGGCGTCCCCCTGGTGGTCGCAGGGGCCGGTAGCGCAGCGGCGGAGTCGAGCACCGAGATCCTCGAGCGCCTCGACGCGCTCGACAGTGCGGGCGGACCGGTGCCCGCCTCGGACGTCGACCCCCGCGCGACGTGGGAGCTCGAGAACGAGTACTGAGCTCTGAGCCGCGGCGCCGCCGGCGCGGATCCGCCCCGCTCCTGCTCCGCGCGCGCGGAGCGTCAGCGCCGGTAGTCGCGGATGATCTCCTGGGCGAGCGTCGTGATCGGGGTCGACGTCGCTCGCGCGCGGACCCGCAGCACCTCGAAGGCCTGCTCGACCGTGGTGCGGTGGGCGTAGGCGAGGATCCCCTTCGCCTGCTCGATCAGCACCCGGCTGTCGAGGGCGTGCTGCAGCTGCTCCTGAGTGACCGTGCTCTGCTGGAGCGCGCGCTGGTGCAGGATCCCGATCGTCGCGACGTCGGCGAACGCCTGCACGACCGCGATGTCGTCCGGATCGAGCCGCCCCGGCCGGGCCTGGAAGAGGTTGAGGGAGCCGATCGTCGTCCCCGCCGAGCGCATCGGCACGCAGTGCGCCGAGAGCACGTCGAGCTCTACCGCCAGCGTCCGGAACTCCGCCCACTCCTCGCCCACGGCGCGGGCGTCCTCGACGATCACCGGCCGCCCGGTCTCGAAGCACTGGATGCACGGGCCCGACCCGCTGTCGAGCTGGAGCAGCTCGATCAGCCGGGTGTCCTCGTCCGTGGAGGCGAGCACCTCGAGGGAGCCAGTGGAGTCGGCGAGGACGAGCCCCGCCGAGACGGCGTCGAAGAGGGTCGCGCTGCTCTCCACGAGGGTCTGGGTGAAGTCGACGACGTCGTAGTCGTCGACCAGTGTGTCGGAGAGGGCGACGAACGTCTGGATGACGCTGCGCTCGCGGGAGTTCGTCACCATGTGTCGTCCTGGGCGGTGAGAGGGCGGTCGGGGAACCCGTCGTGCCGGGCCACGATGCCGGAGGCGACATCGACGACGGAGCGCTGCTGGGCGAAGGCGTGGGCGCGCAGCAGCAGCTGCGCCTCCTCGGCCGTGCTGCCGTAGCGCGCGATGATCATGCCGGTCGCCTGGTGCACCACGCGTCGCGAGCGCGGATTCGTGCTCTCCTCGACCTCGTTGTCGCGCAGCACCGCGGCCAGCACCAGCAGCGCCGTCGCGGTGGTCGAGGCGCTGATCCGGCCGAGGAGGGAGTCGCTGAGCGACGTGGGGCGGCGGGAGTAGAGGTCGACCGCGCCGATCGAGAGCCCCGCGATCGAGAGCGGGAAGGCGAAGACCGCGCGCACCGCCGTGGGGCCGATCGCCTCGGTGAAGAGCGGCCAGCGCTCCTCCGCGCCGGTGTCCGGCACCGAGACGGGGCCGGCAGCGCGGATCGCCTCCCAGCACGGGCCCTCGCCGAGGTCGATCTGGATCTCGTCCAGCCGGCTCGCGGTGCTGTCGCTCGCGGCGACGGTCTCGCCGCCGAAGGGGCTGCCGAGCGTGGAGATCGCGACGCCGTCGATCGGATACCCGCGCAGATACGGGTCGCAGAGAGCGTCGGAGTCGGTCACCGCGCCCATTTTAGCCGTCGGCTCCGCTCGGAGCGACGCTCCGCCGGACCGGCGGGGACCACGACGCGGTGACGCGCGGGAGCCCGCCTGGCTGCGCTGCCCGGGCGCAAAAGCCGACGGCCCGTGAAGCGGCTCGTCGGGCGCGGACGGTGCGCGGTGCGGGGCGACGGGAGGCGGAGGACGGCGGCCTGCACGGCGACGGAGCGGCTCAGGCCGGGGTCGATCGAGCCGGGACGCTCGAGGGCGGCGATGAGGTCGTCGAGGACGGCGAAGGCGGGATCTGTCATCACGGCTCCTGGCCGGGTGTCCGCGGCCGTTGTTCTGCGCGCCGGGGCGCGGGCGGTGTCGATCGGGTGTCGCCGTGCGGGGTCCGCGCACGACGTCGACGAGGTCCTGCACGACGGTACGGGGCGCGGATCGACCGGACGACGTGGTTGACCTCCCCGAGGTCCGCCGCTACTCGTGCTCTGCGTTGAGCTCGTCGAAGTCGTTCGTGATGATCGACAGCGGGGTGTACGGCGTGATGAGGAGGAGCGCCGGATTCGCGCGTCCCTCGCCGTAGTTGACGGTCAGCCACTGCGGGGTCGGGGAGGCGAGGGCGGCCTCGACCTCGGCGCGGAACTCCTCGAGGCTCCTGTTGTTGACCGTGTAGGCGGTGCCGTTGTAGATCAGGTCGATGCGCTTCACAGCTGATCGCCCTTCGCCGGAGGACGCACCGGTTCGGCGGGCTCCGAGATCACGTACAGCCCGCCCGCGGAGTTCGCGAGGTCGGTGAGCGCGGAGATCCAGGCGGGGTTGATGCGGGGCATCCGGCCGCCGAAGTACTTGTAGCGGAGCGCGTGGGAGGGGTGGATCCAGATCGCGCTGCGGCCGTCGCCCATGCTGTGGTCGTCGCGCCAGCTGAGCAGGAACGACTCGTTGCGGCGCAGCTTCGCGGTGATGACGATCTGCAGGTGCGCGAGCACGCGGTCCTCGAAGTCGATCTCGACGGTCCCGTCGTAGTGCAGCTTCCCCATCGGCGTCTCCAGCCCCTGATCTCCGGCAGGCAGACGCCCGCCGTTGCCTCCACCCTTCCGCAGACCGGACGGATCAGACAACCCGGGTCTGCCATTCTCTGCTCGATCTGTCCAGGTCTTCCGTCAGCGGCGGTCCTCTGTCAACCTCCTCCCTCCACGCAGCCGGCGCTGCCGAGCATGGGCGGCATGAAGCACATCCTCTTCGCCGACAAGACGATCCTGGTGGGGGACGAGGCGGCCGACGCACTCGTCGAGTACGCCGTCGCCCTCGCCTCGAAGGGCGCGGCCGACACCGTCGAGTACACGGGGATCGGCGCCGACGGCGGGACGGTCGACGCCACCTTCCTCGTGAACGCCGCGGCCGCCCTCATCGTCGAGACCACGCCGAGCGACCTGCCCGAACCGGACAACGCGGCGGAGGTGGCGCGGCTGCGCGCTCGTATCGACGCGCTCACCGGCGAGCATCCGGTGCAGCCCGGCGACGGCGAGCTGACCAGTGGTGCCGACTACGAGGACTCCTACGAGCAGTGAGTGGTTCCCCGTGGTGCGGACCCGGACCCGGACCCGGACCGGGGCGCGACCGGCGTCCGCTACCACTGCGAGGCTCCGCAGTGAACCCCCTGATCGGCTGAGGGGAGGCGGACGTACCGTGGCCCTGCGGGTCGCCGACGACACGATCACCGGTCGACCGCTACGGGCACGGCCGCGGGTCGGCCGGGGAGGACGGACACCATGACCGGAGACCATCCCTTCTGGGTGCGCCTCGCGCGCAAGGAGCCGCAGTGCGCCATCGTGCGCGGCCGGGTCTTCGAGATCGGCGCCCCCGACGAGCGGGACGGCGCCTTCCTCCTCACGGTCTGGGAGAAGGGGCGGCCCGTCGGGCACGTCCTGAACGTGGATCCGCCCGCCTACAAGCCGTGCGGACCCGGGCACCCGGTCGAGCCGCAGCGGGTCGACGGGGTCGAGGAGCTGCTCGAGCTCCTGGTGCCCCAGCGCACCCGGCTCGCGGCGCACGGCTGACGCCGCTCTCGTCCGCGGGGGCCGCCCGAGTCCTGTGCACCGGGAGCGGGGCGAGCGCTGAGCACCCGCCGGCGGACGCCCGGGACGGGGGAGTCGTGCGGCCGGGCGGCGGCTGGCATCCTGACCTCGGTGCGACGAGCGCGCCCGCGAGGGGGAGCCCGATGAGCACCACCGAGGACGTCGACGACGGGACCGCTGAGTTCGGGTACCGCCCCTCCCTCACCCGCGGCATCGGCCGCTTCGGCAGCTTCGCCGCGGGCGTGAGCTACATCTCGATCCTGACCGGCACGTTCCAGCTCTTCTCCTTCGGCTTCGCGCTCGGCGGTCCCGCCTACTGGTGGTCCTGGCCGATCGTGTTCACCGGGCAGCTCATGGTCGCGCTGTGCTTCGCCGAGCTCGCCGCCCGCTACCCGGTCGCCGGCTCCGTCTACAACTGGAGCAAGCGCCTCGCCGGGCCGACGGTGAGCTGGCTGGCGGGCTGGCTGATGGCCACCGCGTCCGTGGTCACGCTCGCGGCCGTCGTGCTGGCGTACCAGGCGACGCTCCCGCAGATCTGGAGCGGGTTCCAGCTCGGCGGCTCCGCGGGGGTGAGCGCGGTGGTCTGGGGAGCGCTGCTGATCGCGTTCACCACCGCGGTCAACGCGCGCGGCGTGCGGCTGATGGCCCGGATCAACAGCGTCGGCGTGCTGATCGAGCTCGTCGCGGCGGTGCTGCTGGTGGCGGTGCTCGCGGTGAACGTGGTGCATCCGCCGACCGTGCTCCTCGACACCAGCGGCTACGGCGGGAGTACGCCGGGCGGGTACGCCGGCGCGTTCCTCATCGCCGCGATCGCGTCGGCGTACGTCATGTACGGGTTCGACACCGCGGGCTCGCTCGGCGAGGAGACGGTCGACCCGCGCCGGACCGCGCCGACGGCGATCCTGCGGGCGGTGACCGCCTCCTTCGTCCTCGGCGGCCTCATCCTGCTGCTGGGGATCCTCTCGGCGCCCGACCTCGCCGACCCGGCGCTCGGGCAGGCGTCGGGCGGGCTGCAGCGGATCGTGCTGCAGGTGCTCGGCGGCCCCCTCGGATCGGTCCTCCTGCTCTGCGTGGTCGTCGCGATCACGGTGTGCGCGCTGGCGGTGCACACGGCGGCCATCCGACTGATCTTCGCGATGGCCCGCGACAACGCCCTGCCTGGCAGCCGCGTGCTCGCCCGCGTCGACCCGCGGCGCGGGACACCGGTGGCGCCGGCGCTGGTCGTCGGGGTGCTCGCGGTGCTGATCCTGGTCGTGAACATCGGGACGCCGGCGATCTTCACGGCCGTGACGAGCGTGGCGGTCATCCTGATCTACCTCGCCTACCTGCTGGTGACGGTGCCGCTGCTGATCGCCCGGCACCGCGGCCGGTGGCCCGCAGCCGCGCCCGGGCGCTTCTCGCTCGGCCGCGCGGGCCTGCCGGTGAACGTCGTCGCGGTGCTCTGGGGCGCGGCGATGACGGTCGACCTCGCGTGGCCGCGCGTCGAGGTCTACGGGGAGGAGCTGCGCTGGAGCGCGGTCGTCGTGATCGCCGCGGTCGTCGGGATCGGCCTGGCCTGGTTCCTCCTCCGCGGCCGGCACCGCCTCGGCACCCTGCCCGCGCACGCGCTCCCCTCGCCGCCGCCGCAGGGCTGAGTCGCACGAGAAGGCCCGTTCTCGAGGGGGCAGGACGATCCCTTCCGGGCGACTCGGCGGCGGCACCGGGAGGAGGATGGGGGAGCGGGTGCTCGGCCGAGCGCCGCGGGAAGGAGCGCGCGTGCGGAACCGCCTGGCGACTCCGTCCCTGCTCGCGCACGCCGTGCTCATCCAGGCCGTCGCGTTCCTGCTCCGGCCGGCCGCCGTCTACCAGGCGATCCGGCTCGACGTGCCGGCCTGGGCGCTCGGGGCGCTCGGCGCCTCGTTCGCGCTGGTGCCGCTGCTGATCGCGCTGCCGGTGGGCGGGCTGGTCGACCGGGTCGGCGCCCGGGCCGTGATGGCCGTCGGCTCGCTCGTCGCGGTGGGAGCGGCCGCGGTGCTGCTCCTGGCGGGCGGGAGCGTCGCGGGGCTGCTCCTCGGCATCGCCCTGCTCGGCGCGGGGCACCTGGGCTGCGTGGTCGGGCAGCAGACCGTCGTCGCGGGCGGCACCGGAGGGACGCGGCTCGACAGCCGCTTCGGCTACTACACGTTCGCCGCGTCGCTCGGGCAGGCGATCGGGCCCGCGTTCATCCCGGTGCTCGCGGGCGGCTCGGTGCGGCCCGACCCGGCGCCGCTGTTCCTCGTGGGCGGGATCCTCGCGGTGCTGCTGCTGGTCTCGACGGCGGGGATCCGCAGCCCGTCCCCGCGCGGACCCGCGGCGGAGGGGGCTGCGGCTCCGGGCTCGACGCTCGGTCTCCTCCGGGTGCCGGGCCTCGCGCGCGCCCTGCTGACCAGCGCGACCGTCGTCGCCGCCGTCGACCTGACCGTCGTCTACCTCCCCGCCCTCGGCGCCGAGCGCGGGCTCCCGGCCGGCGTCGTCGGGGCCCTGCTCACCGTGCGCGCGCTCGCGTCGATGGCCTCGCGGCTCCTCCTCGGCGCGGCCACCGCCCGGCTCGGGCGCACCCGGGTGATGGTGGGCGGCATCCTGATCTCGGCGCTCTGCCTGGTGCTGGTCGCCCTGCCCGCGCCGACCGTGCTCCTCTTCGTCGCGGTCGCCGCCCTCGGCCTGGGCCTCGGGATCGGCCAGCCCATCACGATGTCGTGGCTGATCGAGCGCACCCCCGCCGACCGCCACGGCCGCGCCCTCGCGCTGCGCCTGGCCGGGAACCGCCTCGGGCTGATCGCCCTGCCCAGCCTCCTCGGCGTCCTCGCGGCAGCGGCCGGAGCGGGCGGTGTCCTCATCGGCACCGGTGCCGCGGTCGGCGCGACCCTCCTCCTGCTGCGCGGGGTGCGCCTGGACTGAGGTGCCCGGGGGCGCAGCGGATCGGCGGCGCGAGCCGCGTTCCCGGGCCTCTCCGTAGGAAGACCGGAGGGTCAGCTGCCCGGCTCCTCCACGCGGACGTCCTCGGCGGCCTTGTCGGCGCGCCAGCCGCGCCAGACCGGCTGGCGGAGGGTGCCGGAGGCGGTGCGCTCGCGGTAGCGGACCTCGCCGACCAGGACGGGCGACACCCAGTGCACGCCGCGCGACTCGAGCGGAGGGACGGAGACGGCGGGCTCCTCGGTGGCGTGCTCGGCCAGGCGGTCGACCAGGCCGCGGCGCTCGCGGTCGCTGAAGCCGGTGCCCACACGGCCGGAGTACGCGAGCCCGTCCTCGCCGGGGATCGCGGTCAGCAGCGCCCCGACCGACCCCTGGAGGCCGCCCTCGCCCTCGCGCCAGCCCACGATCACGACCTCCTGCAGCCGGTGGTGGGTGAGCTTGATCCAGTCGCGCGAGCGGCTGCCCTCCTGGTAGCGCGAGTCGCGGCGCTTGGCGACCACGCCCTCGAGGCCGAGGGTGCGGCTGGTGGCCATCGCCTCCTCCAGGTCGCCGTCGAACACGGACGGGACGTGCACGCGCTCGTTCTCGGCGACGAGCTCGACCAGTGCCGAGCGACGGGTGTCGTAATCGCTCCCGGTCAGGTCCTCTCCTGCGCGCTCGAGCAGGTCGAAGACCATCAGGTGCACCGGAGTGGACCGGGCGGCCGCCTCGATCTCGCGCGGCTTCGTCAGCCCGCCGCGGGTCTGCAGGGCGCCGAAGTCGGGGCGCCCGCGAGCGTCGAGGGCGACGATCTCGCCGTCGAGCACGGCGTCGGCGGCGGCCTCGGCGAGCGGGGCGAGCAGGTCGGGGAACGCCGCGGTCAGGTCGTTGCCGTTGCGGCTCGTGAGGGTCGCGGTGCCGCCCTGCACCCGCACGAGAGCGCGGTAGCCGTCCCACTTCATCTCGATCGCGGCCCCGGGGTCCACGTCGCCGCGGCGTCCGGCCGTGGCGAGCATGGGGCGGTGGCGGCGCGGAGCGGAGTCCTCGGCCGGGCGGTCTGCGGAGGGTGCGCTGCGGGGAGCGGGCGACGCGGCGGACGCGGCCGCCCGGCCCCGTCGCTGCGTCCCGTGCCCGTGAGCGGGACCCGGCGCCATCAGGTGCAGGAGCCAGTTCTTCTCGGCGCCCTCCCTCGAGCCCGTGTGCAGCAGGGCGTAGCGACGGGGCTCGCCGCCGAGCCCGCCGTCGGGGCGGCCGGTCAGCACCGCGATCACCTCCTTCCCCTCGCGCCACTTCTCGAGCGCGTAGGTGCCCTCGTCCCAGATGCGCACCTCGCCGCCGCCGTACTCGCCGGCCGGGATCGTGCCCTCGAAGGTCGCGTACTCGAGGGGGTGGTCCTCGGTCTGCACCGCGAGCCGGTTCGGGTCGCCCTCCAGCGGCGGGCCCTTCGGCACCGCCCAGCTGACCAGGACGCCGTCGTGCTCGAGCCGGAAGTCGTAGTGCAGGCGCCGCGCGTGGTGCTCCTGGATGACGAAGGAGTCGCCCGAGGAGGAGCCCGCGGACCCCGCCTCGGGCACCGGCTCCGGCGTCCTCGACGCGTCGCGCATGCTGCGGTAGGTCGCCAGGCGGTCGGAGGAGGCGTCCGTCGCGGCGAAGCCCGCCATCCGCTCCGGGGTCGGCTCGAGCCCGGCACCCCGGGCGGCGAGCAGCGGGCGGAGGAGGTCGCCGTCGCTCCGCAGCCGCTCCACCACCTCGTCGGGCGACAGGTGGCGCAGGTCCTCGGCACCCAGCTCCTCCCACGTGCGGGGCGCGGCGGCGGCCGGCCGGAGGCGCCCGCGGAGGGAGTAGGGGGCGATGGTCGTCTTCGCCGCGCTGTTCTGGCTCCAGTCGACGAGGACCTTGCCCTCGCGCAGGGTTTTCTTCATGTCCGAGACGACGAGGTCGCGGTGGTCCGACTCGAGCGCGCGCGCCAGCTCGTGCGCGACCGCCGAGATCTGGTCGCTGGAGGCGGAGGCGTCCAGCGGGCAGTAGAGGTGGATCCCCTTGCTCCCACTGGTCACCGGCAGCGGAGCCAGCCCCATCCCCTCCAGCAGGTCGCGGGCGAGGAACGCGACCTCGGCGCACTCGGCGAGGCCCGCCCCCTCGCCCGGGTCGAGGTCGAGCACGAGGCGGTCGGGCGGACGGCGCTCGCCGTCGGAGCCCACCCGCCACTGCGGGACGTGCAGCTCGAGCGCCGCCTGCTGCGCCAGCCAGGTGAGCCCGGCGACGTCGTCGACCAGCGGGTACTCGACGTCGCGCGACGAGTGCGCGAGCCGGGTCCGGCTCAGCCAGTAGGGGGCGGAGGAGGGGAGGTTCTTCTCGAAGAAGACCTCGCCCGGATGCTCGGCGGTGCCCACTCCGTCGACCCAGCGCTTCCGGGTGACCGGGCGGCGCGCGAGATGGGGCAGCATCGCGGAGGCGACGGAGGCGTAGTAGGAGAGCACGTCGGCCTTGGTGAAGCCCGTCTCCGGGTAGACGACCTTGTCGAGGTTCGTCAGCCGCAGCCTCCGCCCGCCGACCGAGACGATCTGCTGCGAGGCGGCCATCCCCCCATGGTGGAGGCAGGTGCGCGCCGAGGGAACCCCGGACCGTCGCGGGAACCCGCAGCGAGCCGCCTCCACGACTCGGGGTTCCCTCGGCGGCGGGGAGTAGCGTCGACGCACCACGTCCGAAGGAGCCCTCCGTGCCCGACACGATCGCCGACATCCCCCTCACCACGATCGACGGCACCACGTCGACCCTCGCCGACTACCCGCCCGTGCGGCTGATCGTCAACGTCGCCTCCCGCTGCGGCCTCGCCCCGCAGTACGAGAAGCTCGAGGCCCTGCAGAAGAGCTACGGGGAGCGCGGATTCACGGTCCTCGGCTTCCCGAGCAACCAGTTCCTCCAGGAGCTGAGCGACGAGGACAAGATCAAGGCGTACTGCTCGACGACCTGGGGGGTCACCTTCCCGATGTTCGAGAAGGTCCGCGTCAACGGCCGCTCGGCGCACCCGCTCTACGCGGAGCTCACCAAGGCCGAGGACGAGAACGGCAAGGCCGGCCGGGTGAAGTGGAACTTCGAGAAGTTCCTGATCACGGCCGACGGCACGGTCCACCGGTTCCGCCCGACGGTCGAGCCCGACGACCCGCGGATCGTCGACCTGATCGAGGCGTCGCTCCCCAACTGATCCCGCTCAGGGGCGGGCGCGGGGCGGAGCACGCCACCCGTCGCGGATCAGCGGTCGCGGAGCCCCAGGGCAGAGCGGGCGTCCGCGGGCTCGACGCCCTCGGGGCAGACGATGTCCGAGACGTCGAACGGCGTCGCGCGCGAGAACGGGATCATCTCGATCCCGTCGACGTGGCGCAGCAGCACGAGGCCGCCCTCGCCCTCGCGCAGGCTCCGTCGCACCTGGCGCAGGAAGATGCCGGCCATGTCGAGCTCGACGACGAAGGAGCGGCCGCTCACGTCGATCCGGCAGCCGATGACCGGCTGGGAGCCGACGGAGACGGAGTCCGGCACGCGGCGCGGCTCGATCGGCTGCTCCTTGCGGAGGGTCCGCACCGGGGTGAGGGTGGGCAGGCCGGTCGCTCGCGCGGTGTCCGTCATGGTCGTCTCCGTCCGTCGACGTCCGCCGATGGTTCCGGGGACGTCTTCTCGACGGTACTTCGCGTCCCCCGCAGAGGGGACGGGGTTGACGGCCGCGCGATCAGGGGGCAGCGGGGCCCCAGGAGCGGCGGAGCTCAGGAGCCCTGGCGCTGCTCCTCGGGCTCCGGCAGGACCGAGAGCTCGCCGTGCATGCTGGCGACGCTGAGCATCTGCTCGATCCACGCGCGGTTGAGCTTGGGCTGGTGCGCCTCGGTGAAGCGGAAGTGCAGCGGCACCGACGGGTGCAGCCAGACGGAGCTCCGGCCGTGTCCGGTGGAGGCGTCCTCCATCCACGAGAGCGAGAAGGCTTCGTTGCGGCGCAGCTTCGAGAGGACGGCGACCTTCAGGTGCGCGAGGACGCGCTCCTCGAATTCGATCTCGAGGTTCTGCGGTCCGTAGATGAGCGTGGCCACGGGCCCCCTTCGTTCATCGGGCCGGCCCTGGCGGACGGCTCCTCGGGGGACGGTATCCGCTCGGACCCCGGTGCGGGGAATCGGGCGGGAGACACGCCGGACCCCCATTGACAGTCCCGCGGACGGGACGTAACACTGCCGGGCGTGCTGGGCGCCACGTTAGCCGACGCGTGACGGCGGAGTCGATGCTCCGTCGCGGATCTCCCGTCGGCCGGGGCCGGCCCGGGAGCGAGCGCGGGCACCTCCGGCTGCCGGTCGCGCCGCTCAGGATCCCGTCACGGCCCGGCCGGCGCGTCCCACCCCTCCTGCGGAGTCGCACAGGTGCCGCGGAAAACGTACTGCGACGGCAGCTTCCGCTGGTGGGAGGACCAGTCGATCGCCGGCCGCCGCTGCTCCGGAGGCAGGTAGCCGAGCCGGTACACCGCCATCAGCTCCAGCTCGTCGGGCACGGCGAGCAGCGACTCGATCCGCGCCCAGGCTCCCGGCACCTCCATCGGGAACGACACGAACTGGATCCCCATCCCCAGCTCGACCGTGCTCAGCCAGACGTTCTCCATCGCGGCGCCCATGCTGAACACCGAGTAGAAGGAGGAGAGCTCGCCCGGCCGGTACTCGGAGCGGTCGAGCATCACCCCGAGCAGCAGCGGCGATCCCGCGACGAGCCGGCGGTTCTCCTCGCCGAGCGTCTGCGGGACGCGGAGGGAGTTCATCAGGAACTGCCCGCGCTTCGTGAAGACCTGCTTCGTGAAGGGGCGGAGCGGAGCCGGCAGCTTGTCGAACAGCATCCCGTCGCGCCGCTGCTCCATCTCCTCGCTGCTGAAGCGGAAGTAGGGCTTGTAGCGCTCGAAGAACGTGCCGTTCGACATCGCGGTGGTCATGCTCTCGCCGCTGATCGCGGCGATCCGGTCGATCGTCTCGCGCTCCTCGACGAGCACGAACCGCCACGGCTGGCTGTTGAGCTGCGAGGGCGCCCGGCCGGCCACCTCCAGCAGGAGCCGCTGGTGCTCCTCGGAGACGGGGTCGGGCAGGAACGCGCCGTTGGTGGTCTTCCGGCGCCGGACGACATCGAGGAACTCCATGCCTCGATCCTGCCCCGATCGATCGCGCAGAGGGGGGAGCGGCGGCGGCCCGGGGCGCGCGCGGTAGCATCGAGGGTCCTGTGCAGGCTCGAGGGAAGCGGTGGAACGGTGAAGACGAGGGTCATCTTCTACCTCCTCGGAGGTGTGTTCGTGCTCGGCGCGGGCATCAACTCGGTCGTGGGCAGCGGCTTCTCGGTGCCGAACCTGCTGACGATGCTCTGCGGCGCGCTGATCCTCGCGATCGCCGGCTGGCAGGCGCTGCGCTCGTACCGCTCCGACCCCGACCGCGACGTCGAGCCCCCGCGCTAGAAGCCGGGGCGCGTCAGCGCAGGGCCGACCCGGCCCTCAGACGCTGGAGCACGCCTCGGCGCCGCGCCGGCCGCCGCGTCCGCCCGAGAGCGGCGAGCACGAACGGAGCCGCCGCCAGCGCGATCGCCGGGTGCCGGCGTCCGTGCGTCCCCGCGAAGGGGATCACCGCCAGGGGGACGGCGGCGGGAGCCAGCGCGGACGCGGCGCGGGTGTCCGACCGCCGCAGCGTCGCCCAGGCCAGAGCGGTGAGCGTCGACGTGCAGATGTAGAGCGCGTGATGGATCCAGTGCCAGCGGCCCGTGCGGAGAGCGCCGGTGGCGACGGCGGTGCCGAGGGCGCAGTTGGCGGAGTAGCTGACAGCGGCGGCGCGCAGCCAGAGCGGACCGGAAGCGCTCGCCCTCCGCCGCGTCCTCACACCTCGCCCCGCGCGAGCAGCAGCCGGTAGGGCGCCGCGCGCTCGACCCGCCACCCCTCGGGCGCCACAGCCCGCAGCTCGGCGGCGGTGAAGCTGCGCCGCACCGACAGCGACCCGTCGTAGTGGAGGAACGAGCCGGCCGCGATCGGTCGCGTGGCCAGCAGGTAGGCCGTGTAGGCCAGCCGCGAGCGCTCGATGTCATTGTGGAGGGCGCGCGGGGCCAGGCGCTCGCTGTCGGCGAGCAGGTCGGCGAGTGAGTCCGGCGACAGGTGGTGCAGCACGTGGTTGGAGGTCACCAGGTCGAAGTGCTCGCCCTCGGCGACCAGGTCGGCGCTGCTCGCGCGGCGGAACTCGACTCCGGGCGGCGCGGGCGTCGACGTGGCGAAGGCGGAGGCGCGCTCGTCCGGATCGACGGCGGTGATCGCCAGGCGGAGGCCGTCCTCGCGGGCCCAGCCGGCGAGGGAGCGGGCGACGTCGCCGCCTCCGGAGCCGATGTCGAGCAGGCGGAACGGCTCGTCGGGCCGCAGCAGCGGACGCAGGCGCGAGCGGTAGAGGCCACGCCACCCCGAGACCAGCCGGTTCACGGTGCCGAAGCGGGCGTAGGTGGCGTCGAGCAGGGTGCGGTCGCAGTCCGGGTCGTCCATCAGCTCCTGCTCGGAGACCTCGCGGTGGCGCAGGTCCGGCGCGAGAGGGGCTCGCGGAGTCACTCCCCGCCCCGCTTGGTGAGCAGCGCGAGCTCGACGGTGAGGCCGGGGCCGAACGCCATCGCGCCGATCCGCTCGCCGTCGGCCGCCTCGCCGTGCAACAGGCGCCGCAGGATGAAGAGGACGGTCGCGCTCGACATGTTGCCGTTGGTCCGCAGCACCTCGCGCGACGGGGCCAGCTGCTCGTCGCTGAGGGCGAGCGAGGCCTGCACCTTGTCGAGGATGCTGCGGCCGCCGGGGTGGATCGCCCAGCGCTGCACGTCGCTCCGCTCGACCTCGGCGCCGGCCAGCAGCGGGGCGACGGCCGCCTCGATGTTCGCTCCGATGATCGAGGGCACGTAGGTGCTCAGCCGCATCGAGAAGCCGTGGTCGCCGATCGTCCACGCCATCTCGGTCTCGCCCTCGTCGGTGAGCGTCGTGGCGAGCGCGTCGAGCTCGAGCACCGGGGTGCCGGGCGCGGCCTCGCGGGCGGTGACGACGGCCGCCGCACCGCCGTCGGCGAAGACGGAGGTCGCGACGATCTGCTCCGGGTCGTTGGAGCTCGTGAGGTGGATGGTGCACAGCTCGACCGCGACGACGAGGACGACCGCCTCCGGGTCGGCCTCGCAGAACTGGCGGGCGGCGCGCAGGCCGGGGAAGGCGCCGTAGCAGCCCATGAAGCCGAGGTGGAAGCGCTGCGTCGAGGGCGCGAGGCCGAGGCGGCGGACCAGCTGGTAGTCGGGCCCCGGGGCGTAGAAGCCGGTGCAGGAGACCGTCACCACGTGGGTGACGTCCTCGGGGGTCATCGACGCGGACGCGAGGGCGCGGCGGGCCGCCTCCGTGAAGAGCTCGGGAGCGCGCTCGGTGTAGACGGCGTTGCGCGCGGCCGTCCCCGGGTCGAGCACCAGGCCGCTCCCCGCGTCGTAGAAGACGCTCGCACCCTCCCGCTCGACCCGGTCGAGCTCGTCGACCACCGTGCTGCGGGTGTCGATCCCGGACGCGTCGAAGGCCGCGCCGATCAGGCGGGACCCGAGCCGGGTCATCGCGGGCTGGGACGCGAAGAGGTCGCGCACCTCGGACTGGCGCAGGACCGTGGTCGGCACCGCCGTCTCGATGCTGCGGATGTGGACACTCACCCGCAGGAACCTATCGCGGAATCCTGCGGGTGAGCGGTGCCCTGGAGCGTGATCAGAGGATCGGCTTCCCGCCGGTGACGGCGATCGTCGACCCGCTGATGTAGCTCGCCTCGTCGGAGGCGAGGAGGACGTAGGCGGGGGCCACCTCGGCCGGCTGCCCGGGGCGGCCCAGCGGGACCTGCTCGCCGAACTCGGCGACGGCCTCCTCCGGCATGGTCGAGGGGATCAGCGGCGTCCAGATCGGGCCGGGCGCGACGGAATTGGCGCGGATGCCCTTCTCGCCGAGCGCCTGCGCGAACGAGGCGGTGAGGCTGAGGATCGCCGACTTCGTGGCGGCGTAGGGGAGCAGCTGGTACGACGGCTGGTCGGACTGCACCGAGCTCGTCGCGATGATCGATGCGCCCTCCTTCAGGTGGGGCAGCGCCGACTTCACGAGGTGGAAGTAGGCGCTGATGTTCGTCGCGATCGTGCGGTCCCACTCCTCGTCCGGGATGTCGGTGACGCTCTCGCGGCTCATCTGGAAGGCGGCGTTGCTGACGAGCACCTCGAGGTGGCCGAAGCGCTCGACGGTCTCGGTGACGACGGCGCGGCAGTGCGCCGGGTCCTGCAGGTCGCCGGGGAGGAGCAGCGCCTCGCGGCCGGCCTCCCGGACCCACTTGGCGGTGTCCTCGGCGTCGTCGTGCTCGTCGAGGTACGAGATCGCGACGTCGGCGCCCTCGCGCGCGAACGCGATCGCGACGGCCTTGCCGATGCCGCTGTCGCCGCCCGTGATGAGGGCGACCTTGCCGCTGAGGCGGCCGGTGCCGCGGTAGGTGGTCTCGCCGTGGTCGGCCTTCGGCGTCAGCTCGGCCTCGGTGCCGGGCGGTGTCTGCTCGGGGGATTCCGGAGTCATGACTCTCCCTCTCGTGTCGTCGGTCGGTCCCTCCATGCAAGCGGGTGGGAGGGAGGGGGCGCAGGGGGTTGACGCCCGGACCGCTCCGTCGTGTCGTCAAGCCCGCGACACCGAGGGCTCCCTGGGTCTTGACTGAGCGTGTCGCCCTTCTTCGGGGCGCTCGGCCAGGAGGTTCGACATGAGCACGACAGACAGGGATCCGGCTGACGGCGGACTGCCGCGACGGGCAGAGGGCTCGGCAGCGGGCGGCACGGCGCGCATCGACTCCGCGGGGGATACGGGAGCGGCTGCGGCGACGGACCGCTCCGCGACTCCGGACCGTTCCGCCTCCTCGGACCGCTCCGCTTCGACGGACCGCTCCGCCTCGACGGACCGCTCCGACTCCGCGCACTCGGTCCCCGAGCACCGCGCGCCCGTCGACCCCGACTCCGCCGAGGCGAAGCAGGCCCGTGCGGCCGCGCGCAAGGACATCCACCAGCGCGAGCGCGACCGCTTCGGCGGCTTCAAGATCGGCTGCGCCTTCTTCGGCTGGCTCGCCGCCACCGGACTCGCCGTCCTCCTGACCGCCCTCGTCACCGCGATCGGGGCCGCCGTCATCGGCACCCAGGACGTCACCGGCGACCTCGCGGCCGACCCCGCCGCGTTCGGCTGGGCGGGCGCGATCGCCCTGCTGGTCATCCTCCTCGTCGCCTACTACTGCGGCGGCTACGTGGCAGGCCGCATGGCCCGCTTCAGCGGAGCGAAGCAGGGCGTCGGAGTGTGGGCCTGGGCGGTCGTCGTCGCGATCGTCGTGGGCATCGTCTCGGCGATCACCGGCGGCAGCCAGGCGCTCTCCGCGGTGAGCGGCTTCCCGACGATCCCCCTGGACGCCGGCGACGCCACGGCCGCGGCGGTCGTGACGGCGCTCGCCGCCCTGGTCGTCGCGCTGGTCGGCGCCGTGCTCGGCGGTCTCGCCGGCATGCGCTTCCACCGCCGCGTCGACCGCGAGGGCCTCTCCGGCCTCTCCGTCTGACGCTCCCGTCCCTCCTCTCTCCGCGAGACGCCGCTCCGGTACGCCACGCACGCCGTGCAGCGCACCGGAGGGGCAGCTCCCGGAGGGGAGGTAGGGTCCTTCGCGTGACGGGGGAGCGAGGGACGCGGCTGGCGGGCGAGCTGCGGGAGTGGGACGCGGGCGCGCTCGCGGACCTGCGGGACGAGTACCTGGCGTTCCTCGAGCAGCGCGGCGAGTCGGCGCTCGAGCGCGACGGCGGCCCCGAGCACGTCACGGCGAGCTGCTTCGTGCTCTCGCCGAATCTGGCGCAGGTGCTGCTCTGCTTCCACCGCAAGGGCCGGTTCTGGGTGCAGCTCGGCGGTCATGTCGAGCCCGGTGACGACTCCACGGCCGACGCGGCCCTCCGCGAGGCGCAGGAGGAGAGCGGAGCGGCACGACTGCAGCCGCTCGGCGTCCTGCCCCTCGACCTCGACCGGCACGCGCTCGGCGACGGCTTCGGCCGCTGCTCCCGCCACTGGGACGTGGGCTACGGTGCGATCGCCGATCCGGACGCTCCCGTGACCGTCAGCGACGAGAGCGACGACGTGGCCTGGTGGCCGGTCGACGCGCTGCCCGCCGAGGTGCCGCCGGGGTTCGCCGAGCGGCTGGCCGGGGCGCTCGCCGCGGCGCGTCTCCTCCGCGATGCGGGGTCGCTCGGCGGCTGATCGAGGCCCGCCTCCACCCACTCCGCGTCCCGGCAGCGCGCCTGCGACGAGTCCTCCCCGTGACTCCGGCGCCGTGCGGCACGATGGGGCGATGAGCAGCACCGCTGACCCCGTCGTCGTCCTCGCCGGTGCGAGCGGATTCCTCGGGACGGACCTCGCCCGCCGCTTCACCGCCGACGGCTGGACGGTGCGGAGGATCGGCCGCTCCGGGCCGGACGCGCGCTGGGGCGACACCGTCGGCATCACCCGCGTGCTCGACGGTGCGCGCCTCCTGGTGAACCTGGCCGGCAAGAGCGTCGACTGCCGGTACACCGCGGCGAACCGCGCCGAGATCCTCCGCTCGCGCGTGGCGACCACCGCGGAGCTGCACCGGGCGGTCGCGGCGGCCGCGACTCCTCCGCCGGTCTGGATGAACGCGAGCACGGCCACGATCTACCGGCACGAGGAGGAGCGGGCGAACACCGAGGACGAGGGCGTGCTCGGCGAGGGCTTCTCGGTCGACGTGGCGCGGGCGTGGGAGTCGGAGTTCTTCGCCGGGGAGACGCCCGGCGTGCGGCGCGTGGCGCTGCGGATGTCCATCGTGCTCGGAGACGGTCCGGCGACGGCGATCCTGCTGCGGCTGGCGCGGCTCGGCCTCGGCGGTCCGCAGTTCGACGGGCCGTGGCCCTCGACGCGCGCGCGCCGCGAGGCCGGTGTGCACCACGAGCACCGGCGCACCTGCGGCCGTCAGCACTTCAGCTGGATCCACGTGGAGGACGTCCACCGGTCGATCCGCTTCCTCGAGGAGTCGACCCTCGACGGGCCGGTGAACCTCGCGTCGCCGAATCCGAGCGACAACACCGAGCTCTCCCGGCTGCTCCGCGCCGCCGTCGGCCGCCGGATCGGCGTGCCGGCTCCGCGCTTCGTCCTCGAGCCCGCGACGCTCCTGCTCCGCACCGAGTCCGAGCTCCTGCTCAAGTCCCGCTGGGTCGTGCCCGCCCGCCTCGAGGACGCCGGCTTCACCTTCGCGCACCCCCACCTCGCCGAGGCCCTCCGCACCCTGGCCTGACCCGCCCCCGCGAGGCGACCGACCTCCGCCGCGAGCCCGTGTCGCGGAGGTCCGAGTCCGAGCGCGGATCCACCCCACCCCGGCCACCCTCGAGGCGTCGACCGGAACGCGTGCCGAGCGTTCTGGACGCGCCGACCGCGCCCCGCTCTCCGAGTACCCGGCCGGTCTCTGAGTCGACCGCGCCACGCCGCGCGGGGAGCGGCGTGGCCGACATCACGCTGAGGTCGCTCTACTTCGCGACCTTCGCCGCGATGTCGCTCCGATACAGCCCGCCGTCGAGGTGGATCAGGTCGAGCGCGCGGTACGCCCGCTCCCGCGCCTCGGCGAAGTCGGCACCGCGTGCGACGACGTTGAGCACGCGGCCGCCGGTGGCGACGAAGCTCCCGTCGACCAGCTGGGTCGCCGCGTGGGCGATGGTGACGCCGGGGACGTCCGCCGCCGCGTCGAGTCCGGTGATGGTCCGTCCGGTGACGGCGTTCTCGGGGTAGCCCTCGCTCGCGAGGACGACGGTGACGGCGACCTCGTCCGTGAACGCGGGCCACGGGACGGAGGCGAGCGCGCCGGTGGCCGCCGCGTGCAGCAGCGCGGACAGCGGGGAGGCGAGGCGGGGGAGGACGACCTGGGTCTCGGGGTCTCCGAAGCGGGCGTTGAACTCGATCACGCGCAGGCCCGCGTCGGTCACGATGAGGCCGCAGTAGAGGAGTCCGACGAAGGGGGTGCGCTCGCGCTCGAGCTGCCGGATGGTCGGGATGGCGACCGTGTCGATCACCTCGTCGACGAAGGCGCGCTCGCTCTCCCAGCGGTCGGCGAGCCAGGGGAGCGGGGAGTAGGCGCCCATGCCGCCGGTGTTCGGCCCCTCGTCGCCGTCGCTCAGGCGCTTGAAGTCCTGCGCGGGGGAGAGGGGGACGACGTCGTGGCCGTCGGAGAGGAGGAAGAGGGAGACCTCCTGGCCGGCGAGGAACTCCTCGATGAGGACGTCGCCGGACTGCAGCCAGAACTCGGCGTGCGCGATCGCGGCGCTGCGCGACTCCGTCACCAGGACGCCCTTGCCCGCGGCGAGGCCGTCGGCCTTGACGACCGAGGGGAGTCCGTACTCGTCGATGGCGCGGGTGGCGTCGACCAGGGTGGAGACGCGGGTCGCGCGGCCGGTGGGCACGCGGGCCATGTCCATCACGCGCTTCGCGAAGGTCTTCGAGCCCTCGAGTGCGGCGGCGGCCCGGTCGGGGCCGAAGGTGGGGATGCGGCGCTTGCGGAGCGCGTCGGCGACTCCGGCGACCAGGGGCGCCTCGGGGCCGATGACGACGAGCTCGATGCCCTGCTCCACCGCGAAGTCGCTGACCAGCCGGGGGCTGTTCGTGTCGAAGTGGATGACCTCGACGTCGCGCGCGATGCCGGCGTTGCCGGGCGCCGCGATGATCTCGTGGTGCTCCTCCTCCGCGAGGAGAGCCGTGATGATGGCGTGCTCACGGGCACCCGAACCGAGGACGAGGATCTTCACCTTGACAGGATAGGGCGCCCCGCGCCGGGGCTGGTCCCTGTGACGTCCTCCTCCGCAGGGCGGCGCTGCGGACGCCGACACGCCGGGCGGAGCCCCGCGGAGGCCTCCGGGAGCGAGCGGCGGCGGCAGGATGGGTGGATGGCCAAGGGCAGGATCGACGAGGCGAGCGGGCAGTCCGCGGTGCGGGCGGCGCTCGCCGGAGGAGCGGACCGGAACACGACGGCGACGGCGGTGCGGTTCCTCCTGCAGATCATCGAGACGAACGTCCCCGGGCGCAGCGTCGAGGTGCGCGTTCCGCCGTTCGGCGCGGCCCAGTGCGTCGAGGGCCCGGGCCACACCCGCGGGACTCCGCCGAACGTGATCGAGATGGACGCGGCGACCTGGCTGCCGCTCGCGACCGGCTCGCTGCCGTGGAGCGAGGGTCTCGCGAGCGGGCGGATCCACGCCTCCGGAGTGCGCGCGGACCTCACGCCGTTCCTCCCCATCCTGCGCGTCGGCTGAGCGTCGGCGAGTTAACTTCTCGTAAACGCGGCGGCGAGCCGTCGTCAGAACGTTTGACCTGGGCTCCGCCGTCGGGTTGTCTGGGAATAACCCCCTCACGCGGCACGAATCCTCTCCGGATCCACCGCTCGATGCTTGGAGTCCCCTTCACGATGCGCAGTACTTCCCCGGGCCGACGCGGCCTCACCCGACTCCTCTCCGCGACCGCCGTCGGCGCCGTCGCCGGAGCGGCCCTCCTCGGCGCCACGCCCGCCGCGGCGGCCGAGGGCGATGTCGCCATCGACATCCTCTCGATCAACGACTTCCACGGGCGGCTCGCCGCCGACCGCGCCGTCGCCGGAGCCGCCGTGCTCGCCGGTGCCGTCGACTCCTACCGCGCCGCCAACCCGAACACGCTGTTCGTCTCGGCCGGCGACAACATCGGCGCCTCGACCTTCGTGTCGAAGGTGCAGGGCGACATCCCCACGCTCGACTCGCTCAACGCGATGGGCCTCGACGTCAGCACCCTGGGCAACCACGAGTTCGACCAGGGCCGCGCCGACGTCGACGGCCGCGTCGTGGACGCCTCGGCGTTCCCCTACGTGAACGCGAACCTCTACGACACCGCGACCGGCGAGCGCGCCTACTCCCCGTACGTGATCACCGAGCAGGACGGCGTCTCCGTCGCCTTCATCGGCGCGATCACCGAGGACCTCGGCAAGCTCGTCAGCCCCGCCACGATCTCGACGCTCTCCATCGAGCCGATCGCCGAGAACGTCAACGAGGTCGCCGCGCAGCTCCAGGACGGCGACGCCGCCAACGACGAGGCCGACGTGGTCGTCCTGCTCCTGCACGAGGGAGCCGACGCCGACGCGGCCGAGCTGAACACTCCGGAGGCGGACCCCAAGTTCGGCGCGATCGTCAACGCGGTCGCCCCGAACGTCGACGCGATCGTCTCGGGCCACAGCCACCAGGAGTACGACGCGGGCATCGACGCGGGCCGGGCCTTCCCGACCGTCGTGTCGCAGACCGGCAGCTACGCCGAGAACATCGGCCGCATGTCCCTGACCGTCGACCCGGCGACCAAGCAGCTCACCTCGCTCACCAGCGAGGTCGTGCCGCTGACGAAGGTCGTCGACGACCCGACCTCCGACGACCCGGCCAAGACGATCGTCGTCGGCGCCTTCGAGCCCGACCCCGAGGTCGAGACCATCGTCGCCGACGCCCAGGCCGTCGCCGTCCGCGAGGGCAGCGTGAAGGTCGGCACCATCACCGAGGACATCTCGCGCGCCTACCGCCCGGACGGCACCACGACCAACCGCGGCTCGGAGTCGACCCTCGGCAACCTCGTCTCGGACGCCCAGCTCTGGGCCACCCGTGAGCTCGGCACGCAGATCGCCTTCTCGAACGCGGGCGGCCTGCGCGACGACCTCTCCTTCACCGCGACTCCGGACCAGCCCGGCGACGCGGACGGCGTGGTCACCTACGCCGAGGCCTCCGACGCCCAGCCCTTCGCGAACACCCTGGTGACCCTGCAGCTGACCGGCGAGCAGATCTCCGACCTGCTCGAGGAGCAGTGGGTGGGCAGCTCCAGCCACCCGCAGCTGAACCTCTCCACCTCGAAGGACCTCACCTACGTCTTCGACGCCACGGCGCCCGAGGGCTCGCGCATCTCGCAGGTGTTCTTCCAGAACGAGCCGATCGACCCGGCCGCGACCTTCACCGTCGTGACCAGCAGCTTCCTCGCGAGCGGCGGCGACGGCTTCAGCACCTTCACCGAGGGCACCGGCACGGCCGACTCCGGCCGCATCGACCTGGACGCCTTCGTCGGCTACATCCAGGACCTCGGCACCGTCAGCCCCGACCCCGTGCAGCGCACGATCGGCCTGACCGACAACGTCCCGGACTCGGGCGAGTACGCGGTCGGCGACACGATGACCGTCGACCTCTCCTCGCTCCTGTTCAGCACCGGAGCCGCGGCCGACACCACCGTGACCGCGAGCGTCGACGGCACCGTCGTCGGCACCGCGACGATCGACCCGACCCGGGCCGTCACCGACGACTCGACCGGTCGCGCCTCGTTCTCGGTCCCGATCGACGAGAGTCTGGCGGGCGGCGCGCACACCGCGACGTTCGTGCTCGACACCACCGGCACCGAGATCAGCGTCGGCTTCGCCGTCGCGGCCGGCGCCGGAGCGGGCACCCCGACTCCCGGACCGACCACGGAGCCGACGCCCGCGCCGACCACGCCGCCCACCACGGGCCCCGCGCCGACGCCGACCACTGCTCCGGTCGCCGGCTCGCACCACCTCGCCGAGACCGGAGTGGACGCGACCCCCGCGTTCGCCGCCGGGATCGCCGCTCTGCTGCTCGGTCTGGGCATGACGGTCGCGCGCCTGCGCCGCCGCACCGCCGCGAAGTAGCCGCACCGCGCGCACGACGGGCCCTCGACTCCGGTCGGGGGCCCGTCGTCGTGTGCGGGGCGAGCCGATGGTCGACCCCCGGGAGCCGCGGCGGGGGGCGCTCCCCGAGGAGCGGCAGCAGCCCCCGGAGACGCGAGAACGCCGCCTCCCGGTCGGGAGACGGCGTCGGAACGCGATGAGGTGCTGTCGCGGAGCGGCGGGGCTCAGTGCTGCGCGGGGACCTGACGGTAGCCGTCGCGGCTGGCGACGAGCACCGTCGACACCGTTCCCCATGCGGCGAGGCCACTGAGGACGACGAGGATTGCGATGCTCATGAGTGTTCTGCCTTTCGTTGCGGCGGCTTCTGATCGATCCGCCGAGATGCTGTGTACAACGTCCAGTGTCCGGCCCTGTGTTCCGTAGGACAATCGAACTGTTCTTGCCCTGACGTGTAGTTTCTCTACATGGACGTGCGGCGACTGGAACTGCTCCGCGAGCTCTCGATGCGCCGCTCGATCACGGCCGTGGCGGAGGCGACGCACCGCACGCCCTCCGCGGTCTCGCAGCAACTCAAGGTGCTCGAGCGCGAGGCCGGCGTGCCGCTGATCGAGCGCTCCGGCCGCGGCGTGGTGCTCACGGCGGCGGGACGCGAGCTCGCCCGGAGCGCCACCGAGATCGCGATCGCGCTCGAGCGGGCCGACGCCGTCTGGCAGACGTTCAAGAACAACCCGATCGGCGAGGTCACCATCGCGACCTTCCCCACTGCGGGCCAGATGCTCCTCCCGAACGCGCTGGTCGCGCTCCGGAGCGTCGAGGGACTCGTCGTGCAGTGCGAGGACGCGGACCCCGGCACCGACGAGTTCGCCGACCTGACCGCCGACTTCGACATCGTGCTCGCCCACTCGCCCACCGGCAGAAGCGCCTGGGCCGGCCGCGGCCTCGCGATGGCGGAGCTGATGATCGAGCCTCTCGACATCGGCCTGCCGGCCGGGCACCGCCTCGCGGACCGGGCGACGGTCTCGGCGGCGGATCTGGTCGGCGAGACCTGGATCGGCGTCCCGGACGGGTTCCCGTTCGAGCGCGTGATGCAGGACATCGAGACCGCGTCCGGCGAGGCGGTGCGGGTGGAGCAGCGCTTCGCGTCGACCCGCGTGACCGAGGCGTTCGTCGCGGCGGGCCTGGGGATCGCGGTGCTCCCGCGCTACACGGCGGGCGGCGCGGGAGTGGTGGTGAAGCCGCTCCGTGGAGTGAACTCCGTGCGGCACATCGTCGCGCTGATGCGGCCCGACCGGGCGGAGCGGCTCTCGGTCCGCACCGTCGTCCGCGAGCTGCGCGCCCAGGCGGGCCGGCTCGTGCACGCGCTCTGAGCGATCACGGTGCCTCGCCCTCGCCCGCGCGGGGGAGAATGGAGGCATGAGCGATCCCGCCCGCCCCGAGGTCACCCGCGAAGAGGTCGACGTCCGCCGCTCCCCGCGCGTCTGGCGCATCCTGACCCTCGGCGTCGGGCTCGGAGCGATCGCGGCCTTCGTGCTGACCTTCGCGCTGCCCGAGACTCAGGGCTTCTCCCGCGGGCAGGTCTTCGGCTTCAGCCTGCTGCTCTTCGTGACGCTGTTCGGCGCTCTCGCGGGGCTCGTCGTGGTGCTGCTCGACCGGGTCGTCGGCCGGAAGGTCGTCCGGACCACCGCCGAGCGGATCGTCGAGCGCGAGGACGCGGCCGAGGAGCCCGTGGCCGAGGAGGCCCTGCCCGACGTGCGGACGACGTCCGACGAGGACGACCCGCGGACGGGGTCCGACCGGGTCTAGCAGGCGGAGGCGGGCCGCATTGCGGCCGCGGCACTCCGCCCTGCGCTGAGGGTCCCGCCCGCGGCTCGCGCTCGCGGACGGGACCGCGGCGTCAGCGTCCCCGGCGCGACGAGGAGCGGCGGCTGCTGCTCGGGGTGGACGTCGGGCGCTTGGCGGCGGCGCGCTTGGCCTTCTGCGACTTCGAGATCTTCTTGGCCACGAAGGTGAGCAGGAACGGCAGGATTCGGTAGATCACGGGGGACTCCTCGGGTGCATGCGCGCGGGGCCGCGCACCCTCCGATCATGGAGCGGCGCACGGATCCGCGGCACCCGTTGCGCCGCGCCCGGCGCTGTGCAGAGCTCAGCTCAGCTGCGTGCGCTCCACCCAGTCGAGGTACTCCGGGGTGACGGTGCCCGTGACGTACTCGCCGGTGAAGCAGCTGGTCTCGAGGTCGGTGACGTCCGAGCCCTCGAGGATCGCCGCCTTCATGTCGGCGACCTCCTGGTAGATCAGCTGGTCGGCGCCGATCGCCTCCGAGATCTCGGGGATGCGGCGGTTGTGGGCCACGAGCTCCTGGCGCGAGGGCATGTTGATCCCGTACACGTGCGGGTAGCGCACGGGAGGCGCGGCGGACGCGAAGGTGACCGTGTTCGCGCCGGCCGCGCGGGCCATGTCGACGATCTCCTTGGAGGTGGTGCCGCGGACGATCGAGTCGTCGACGATCAGGACGTTCTTGCCCTTGAACTCGCTCGACATCGCGTTGAGCTTCTGACGCACCGACTTCTTGCGGACCGCCTGCCCGGGCATGATGAACGTCCGGCCGACGTAGCGGTTCTTGTAGAAGCCCTCGCGGTACTCGATCCCGAGCTTCTGCGCGACCTGCATCGCGGCGGGGCGGGAGGAGTCGGGGATCGGCATGACGACGTCGATCGCTCCGCCCGGGGTGTACTGCGCGATGGTGTCGGCGAGCCGGTCGCCCAGGCGCAGGCGCGCCTCGTAGACCGAGATTCCGGACATCACGGAGTCGGGGCGGGCGAGGTAGACGTACTCGAACGAGCACGGGATGAGTCGCGGATCCTTCGCGCACTGGCGGCTGGCCATCCGGCCGTCGGGGGTGATGAAGACCGCCTCGCCGGGAGCGACGTCGCGGACGATCTCGAAGCCCTGCGCCTCGAGCACGAGCGACTCGGAGGCGACGACCCAGTCGTCCGGCGCGCCCGTGTTGCTGCGGCGGCCGACGATGAGCGGGCGGATGCCGAAGGGGTCGCGGAACGCCAGCAGCCCGACGCCGGCGATCAGCGCGATCGTGGCGTAGGAGCCCTCGACGCGTTCGTGCACGCGGGCGACGGCGTCGAACACCTCGTCGGCGTCGAGGTCGCGGCCCGACATCGAGGCCTGCAGCTCGTTCGCCAGCACGTTGACCAGCAGCTCCGTGTCGGAGGTGGTGTTGAGGTGGCGGCGGTCGATGCGGAAGAGCTCCTCGGTGAGCTCGCGCGTGTTCGTGAGGTTGCCGTTGTGGACGAGGATGATGCCGTACGGCGCGTTCACGTAGAACGGCTGGGCCTCCTCCTCGCGCTCGGCGTTGCCCTTCGTCGCGTAGCGCACGTGGCCGAGGCCCATGGATCCGAGCAGCGAGCGCATGTCGCGGGTGCGGAACGCCTCGCGGACCTGTCCCGCGGCCTTCTTGATGTGCAGGGTGCTGCCGTCGGCGGTCGCGATGCCGGTCGAGTCCTGGCCGCGGTGCTGCAGGAGGGAGAGGCTGTCGTAGATGGACTGGTTGACCGGTCCGGAGGACACGATCCCAACGATTCCGCACATGCCGGAGGGGCTCCCAAGGGGATAGCAGGGGGGTTTGACGGTCCATCCTGGCACGCGGGGGACTCATCCCCTAATGGTTCGCCGTGGGCGGATCCGTGGTCGCGGGGGTGCTCAGGGCGGGGCCGACCGGCGGATCGGCCGGGCGGTCGGTCGGGGAGCCGCGCGGCCGCTCAGCTGCTCGGAGCCGTCCAGGCGCCGGCGAGGCTGCGGTCCAGGACGCGGCGCCAGCCCTGCGGAGCCGCGGACTCGCGGCTGGTCGTGCCCGCCATCCAGAGCAGGGCCATCAGGTCGTCGTGGGTGAAGTCGGGGGAGAGGGATCCGTCGCGGTGGGCGGCCTCGACGAGATCCCGGCCGAGCTCGATCGAGCGGTCGCAGGCCTCGATGAGGGCGACCGCGTCGGGGAAGCGGAGCAGCATCGCGTCGTTGAGGGCGGGGTCCTCCAGCTGGAGGTCGATCATCCCGGAGACGAAGCGCTCCAGGCGTCCGCGGGAGGACCGCTCGGCGAGAGCGCGCTCGGTCAGGCCCTTCAGCTTCTCGCCGGCGACGGCCGGGACGACGGCGTCGATGAGCTCCTCACGGGAGCCGACGCGGTTGTAGAGGGTGCCGATGCTCACGCCGGCGTGACGGGCGATGTCCTCGAGGGGGGCGGCCAGGCCGCGGGAGCCGAAGACCTCGAGGGCGGCGGCGTGCAGCTTCTCGACGTTCCGCTGCGCGTCCCGGCGCAGGACCTTCTGCTCGTCCATGCGATCCTCCCGATGATCTTGAGGTGCCACTCAAGTTATGGTCCGATGAGTGTTGAGGCTGACCTCAACTTAGCAGCCCCGCTCATCGCGCCCCGGGGCGCACGACGACAGGACCTCCCATGCCCCTTCTCACCGTCGTCGGCGCGGGCCCCGGCCTCGGCCTCGAGATCGCCCGCGTCTTCGGCCGGGCCGGCTTCACCGTCGCCCTCGTCTCGCGGAACCAGGAGAAGCTGGACGGCCTGGCCGCCCGCCTCGCCGAGGAGGGCATCGAGGCGACGGGGTTCGCCGCCGACATCGCTCAGCCCGAGACCCTGACCGCCGCGCTGCGGGCGATCCGTGCCGACCTCGGTCCGATCGACGTCCTCGAGTTCTCCCCCGCCGACTCCGCGCTCACCCCGGTCGGCGTCCTGGACGTCACGCCCGAGAACCTGCAGCCGCAGATCGACTTCTACCTCGGCGGCGCGCTCCGCGCCGTCGGCGAGGTGGTTCCGGACATGATCGCCGCCGGCAGCGGGACGATCCTCGTCACCACCGGCGGCGGCTCCGTCTCCCCGCACGCGGCGCTGGCGAACATCAACATCGCCGCCGCGGGCCTGCGGAACTGGGTCCTCAACCTCCATTCCGCGCTCGAGCCCCGGGGCGTCTACGCCGCCCACGTGGCGATCACCGCGCTCATCGACGGCGGCCACCCGGACGCGGCGGCCGAGGTCATCGCCCGGTCCTACCTCGACCTCCACCGCAGCCGCGACCGCGCCGAGCTGCACTACGTGGCCTGGGACGCGTGACCGCGGGCGCGGAGCGGGAGCCGCCGGTGCGGCGGATCCGGATCCGCGCCGCGGCGGGAGAGGGCAGTCGGTAGGGTCGTCGCGTGAGTGATGAGACGAGCAGCTACGCCCGCGCAGGAGTCGACACGGCGGCGGGGGACCTCGCCGTCGAGCTGATGAAGTCGGCGGTGTCGGCGACGCACGACAGCCGGGTCCTCGGCGGGGTCGGCGGCTTCGCGGGTCTGTACGACGTCTCCTTCCTCCGCGACTTCCGAGCCCCCCTCCTCGCGACCTCGACCGACGGCGTCGGCACCAAGGTCGCGCTCGCCCAGGCGATCGACAAGCACGACACCATCGGGCAGGACCTCGTCGGCATGGTCGTCGACGACATCGTCGTGGTCGGCGCCCGCCCCTTCTTCATGACCGACTACATCGCGTGCGGCAAGGTCGTCCCGGCCCGCATCGCCGACATCGTCGCCGGCATCGCGCGCGCCTGTTCCGAGACGGGCACCGCGCTCGTCGGCGGCGAGACGGCCGAGCACCCGGGCCTGCTCGGACCCGACGACTACGACGTGGCGGGCGCGGCGGTCGGCGCGATCGAGGCCGACCAGGTGCGCGGCGCCGACCGCGTGCGCGACGGCGACGTCGTGGTGGCGATGGCCTCCTCCGGACTGCACTCGAACGGCTACTCGCTCGTGCGCCACATCCTCGCCGAGCGCGGCATCGGCTTCACCGACCGCTCCGAGGAGCTGGGCGGCGTGGTCGGCGAGGTGCTGCTGGAGCCGACCCGCCTCTACACCCGGCCCCTCCTCGACCTGCTCGACGACGCCGAGCTCGGCCCGGCCGTCCACTCCATCAGCCACGTCACCGGCGGCGGGATCGCGGCGAACCTCGCCCGGGTGCTGCCGCGCGGCTCCTGGGTCGAGGTCGAGCGGGCGAGCTGGAGCCCGTCCGACGTGTTCCGCGCGCTCGCCGGGATGTCCGGCGCGACGCTCGAGAGCACCGAGGGCACCTGGAACCTCGGCATCGGCATGTTCGCCGTCGTCGCGGCGGAGGCGGCCGACGGCGTGATCGCGCGCCTCGAGCGCTCGGGCGTCCCGTCGTGGGTCGCGGGCCGCGTCTCGACCGCCGCGCGCGCATTCGAGGGCTTCGAGCAGGGCGCGAAGGGCGTCGACGGCGGAGCGGTCCGCCTGGTCGGGTCCTACGCGGGCTGATCCCCGGAGGCGCCGCGGATCAGCGCGGTGCGGCGTGCGCGCGCTCCCAGGAGTGCTCGTGCCGGGTCAGCAGCCACGAGCCCGCCGCGCAGAGGGCGCAGGCGGCCGCGGTGGCGAGCAGGGCGGTCGCCCAGGTCGGGGCGTCGCGGCTGACGAGCAGGTTCGCGGAGGCGACCAGCACGCCGAGACCGGCGCCCGCGCTGGTGCCGAGCACGAACGGGCCGTCGCGGCGGCTCGCGACGCGCACCGCGACCATGCCGGCGACCGCTCCCGCGCCTCCGACGACTCCGATGCCCGCGCCGGAGGCCGCTCCCATGAGCAGGCCGAAGCTCACCAGCCCGGGCGGTCCGTCGGCGGCGAGGACGCCGGGCAGGTAGAGGACCAGGGCGACGGCGGCGCCGACCGCGCCGCCCACCAGGATCGCGCCGACCAGCAGGGCGGCGGTGACGTAGCCGACCCGCGCGACAGGCCGCGCGGATCCTCCGGGTTCGAACATTCGCGGCTCCATCGACGCGGCCCGCGGGGCAGCGGGCGGTCCTCGGACAGTACGCCCGAACGCCCCTCGGCGGAACCGTCGTCGGGGATCGGCGGGGCTAGCGCCGGAGGGTCTCGCTCGGGAGCTCGCCGAACCGCGTCGCGTAGTGCTGGGCGAAGCGGCCGCCGCTGATGAACCCCCAGCGTGCGGCGACGTCGCCGACCACCAGCGAGCCGATCGATCCGGCCGAGAGCTCCTCGTGCGCGCGCTCGAGGCGGACGTCGCGCAGGTAGTGCCGCGGGGTCTCGCCGAAGGCGCGCTGGAACGCCAGCTGCACGCCGCGGACCGTGAGCCCGGCCGCGTCGGCGATGTCGGCCACTCCGAGGGGCAGGTCGGCATTGGCCTGCACGAACTCCACGGCCCTGCGGAGGCGCCGCGCGCTGACCGAGGGCGGCACGGCCGGCAGCGGGGCGATGCGGTGGGCGAAGGTCTGCAGGGCGGCGAGCGCGGCGATGCGGGCGACGCCGTCGCGCTGCAGCGCGGTGGGCGTGTGCGCGGAGGCGAGGGTGTCGCGCAGGAGGCGGATCGCCGCCCACCAGGCGGTCGTGTCGCGCGCCACGGGGGCGAACCGCAGCGGGCCGGGCTCGGTGCCGTGCAGCTCGGCGGCGATCGCCTCGAGGTGGGCGGCCTCGAAGTGCACGAGCGCGTCGCGGTACTCGAGGGCCTCGAAGCCGAAGGGCCGGCCGCTCGGGAACATGGCCGGGCGCCCGACGACGAGGCGGTGCTCGTCGCGCCCCAGGTCGAGGGAGGCGCGCCCCGCGGTCAGCCAGAGGGCGACGTAGACGTCGCTCGGGGCCACCGTGCCGCGCACCCGGCCGAGGAAGGAGGCGGAGTGGAGGCTGACGGGCCCGGGCCCGGTCGTCGTGTAGCGGAACGCGAACGGCACGACCGAGCGCTCGGCCCGGAAGCCGGAGCCGTTGTACGAGCCGGCGTAGAAGTCGCGCGCCTCGTCGAGGTCGTTCCCGCGACGCTCCGACTGCCACACGGGCAGCCGTGCGGGCGGGGAAGTGCTCATCCGGTCAGTGTCCCAGGGGGCACCGACATTCTGCACTCAGTGGCGGAAAGCGGGAGAACGTGCTCAGCCGAGCGACCCGCGCTCCAGGTCGGGTCCCTCACCCGCCGGATCCCCGTCCGCACGCGAAACGGGGCCGCCCCGAGGGAGCGGCCCCGATTCACGGGAGGAGTCACGCACGCTTCTGGTGCGGCTCCTCGACGAGGTCCGTGTCGTCGCCGTCGTCCTCGGCGTCGATCCACTTCGAGTAGTCCGGCTCGTCCGGGTGGCTGAGCTCGCGCTCGAGCGCGCTGTAATCGACCGCCGGGCTGAACGACTTCAGCTCACGGGCGATCTTGGTGTTCTTCGCCTTCTGACGGCCGCGCCCCATGGGTGACCCCCTCACGATGACAGGCCAGACGGGCAGTGAGCCGGCTGGGGAAAAGAGCAGACAGGGAAAGTTGAAATCTACGCGGTAGTTTAGCAGACGGGGGACACGCCACCCCGGGCCTCGATCTGCCGGACGGCCGCCCATCCTCGACCGCGTCAGGAGCACCGTGGACAGCGTCGCCCCACCGCGTCCCGTCGTGGTGATCGGCGCGGGCCAGGCGGGTCTGTCCGTGGCCTACTACCTGCGCCGTCTCGGCCTCGTCCCCGGGCGCGACCTGATCGTCCTCGACCGCGGTCCGGAGCCCGGCGGGGCCTGGCAGTTCCGCTGGGAGGCCCTGCGGCTCGGCTCCGCGCACCGCGTGCACGATCTCCCGGGCATGGAGCGGATGGGGCTCTCGTTCCGCACGGCCGATCACCGGCGACCGGCACGGGACGTGGTCCGCGAGTACTACGGGCGCTACGAGGAGGAGCTCGGTCTCGAGATCCGCCGTCCGGAGTCGGTGCGGCGCGTCACGAGTGCGACGCCGCACGACACGGGGTCGCCGCTCGTCGTCGAGTCCGACCGCGCGGTCGAGCGCGCGAGTCTGCTCGTCAACGCGACCGGCACCTGGGGATCGCCCTTCGTCCCGCACTACCCCGGGCGCGACCGCTTCCGCGGCGTGCAGATCGACCCGACCGAGTACGTCCGCGCCGAGGACTTCGCCGGGAAGCAGGTGCTCGTGGTCGGCGGCGGCACCTCGGCGATCGGCTTCCTGCTGGAGCTCGAGCGGGTGGCGCGCTCGCTGACGTGGGCGACGCGGCGACCGGTGGTCTACCACGACGGCGAGCAGCTGGCGATGGAGTCGGCGGTGGAGGCGGTGGCCGAGCAGGACCGCGCCGCCCGCGCCGGGCTGCCCCTCCCGAGCATCGTCGGCGGCACGGGCGTGCAGCGCACCCGCCGGGTGGTCGCCGGGATCGAGCGCGGGCTCCTGCACGAGCGGGGGATGTTCTCGTCGATCGAGGAGGAGGGCGTGCGCTGGCCGGACGGCTCCTTCACGCGCGCCGACGCGATCATCTGGGCGACGGGCTTCCGGCCGGAGCTGCGCCACCTCGCTCCGCTCGGGCTGCGCGAGCGCGAGGGCGGCATCGCGGTCGCCGACGGAGCCTCACTGACGGATCCGCGGGTCTTCTTCGCCGGCTACGGCCCGACGGCCTCGACCATCGGGGCGAACCGCTCGGGCCGGCGCATCGCGCGCGCGGTCGTGGCGCGCCTGCCCTGAGCGCGCCTGCCCTGAGCCGGCCTGATCTGAGCCGGTCCGCCCTGAGCGGCGCGGCGCCTCAGATCCTGCCGTCCCAGTCCACCGGCACCACGGAGCCGCGGTAGCGGATCCCGTCCACGCGGATCGGCCCGGCGAGCGCGGGCGAGAGCGGCGCGACGACCAGGGTGTCGCCTCCGGGGGCGAGCCCCAGCGCCGCCGACAGCACGGCGACGGAGGCGGCCGCCGACCAGGCCTGCGGTCGGCAGGCCGCCGGGTAGGGCACCGGCGCGTGCACCTCGGCGGCGGGGTCGCCCGAGTGCAGCTCGGGCATCCGGTAGCCGAAGCCCTCGGCCGCGGCGATCAGTCCGCGCGAGAGGGTCGTCGCCTCCGCCCCGAAGCCCTCCCGGGCGAGCCCGGTGACGGCGATCGCGGTGTCGTGGGCCCAGACGGAGCCGCCGTGGTACGACAGCGGCCAGTAGCCGCCCGAGCCGGTGTCCAGGGTGCGCAGGCCGAAGCCCGAGTCGAGCCCGGGGGAGACCAGCAGCTCGGCGACCCGGGCGGCGTGCTCGGGGGAGAGGATGCCGGTGCCGAGGAGGTGGCCGAGGTTGCTGGTGATCGTGTCGACCGGGCGCCCGGCCGCGTCGAGCGCGATCGCCGGGTAGCCGCCGTCGGCGTCGTCGATCCAGAACGCCTCCGCGAAGCGCGCCTTCAGCGTCGACGCCGCCTCGCGCCACTCCGAGCCGTCACGGCCGAGGTGCTCGAGCAGCGCCGCTCCGCCGACCATGGCCTCGTGGGCGTAGGCCTGCACCTCGCAGAGCGCGATCGGACCCTCCGCGAGCGTGCCGTCGCGCCACTGGATCGAGTCGCCCGAGTCCTTCCAGCCCTGGTTGGCGAGGCCGTGCCCCGTGGTGTCGACGTACTCGAGGAACCCGTCGCCGTCGGAGTCGCCGTCGTCGCGGAGCCAGCGCAGCGCCGCCTCCAGAGCGGGCAGCAGCTGGGCGCCGGCAACCACTACCCGCTGCAGCTCGCGGCCGCGGTGCTGATGTCGATCCCGGTGGCCGTGCTGTTCTTCGTCTTCCAGCGGCGGATCATGAACACGACCGAGGGCGCGGAGAAGGGCTGACGCGGGTGCTCGGCGCGGGGTCCCGATGAGCCGCGCGTTCGGCTCTCGACCGGCAGGGGCCGGCGTCCTGATCGGGCAGTCGGAGCGCCCTCGCCGAGGCTGATGCGCGGCATCACGAACAGCGATCGGCTGCGAACTGTCATGCCCGTACAGTTTCCTCAGCACTCGAGGAGGAGAGCATGACGAGCAGCACGAGCACGAATCCGATCGCCGTCCTCGGCGCGGGCCCCGCTGGCATGGCCGCGGCGCTCGGGCTGAGGAAGGCGGGCCACGAGGTGGTCGTCTACGAGCGCTACCGGCGCGCCCGTCCGGCGGGCAACATCCTCAATCTCTGGCCGCCGCCCATCAAGGCGCTCCAGGACATGGGCGTGGACACCGTGGACCTCGGCGCACCGTGCCACACGACCTTCCGCAACGCGAAGGGCCGGGTGCGCGCCGACGTCGATCTGCCCGCGCACGTCGTGGACCAGTACGGAGGCGGATTCATCGGGATGCTCCGCCCCGACCTCTACGAGCGGATGCTCGCCGCGATGCCGGCGGACACCATCGAGTTCGACCGTCAGGTCGACAGGATCGACGACCACGGGGACGGGGTGACCATCACCTTCTCGGACGGAGTCCGCGTCGAGACGCCCCTTCTCATCGGCGCGGACGGCATCGACTCGATGGTCCGGCGCGGGCTGTGGGGAGCGACTCCGAAGCGCCCCCACGACCTGCACATCATCGGAGGGTTCACCTTCGCGGACTCCGTGGAGGCCGAGCCGAACGAAGTGGTGCTGAGCCACAACCGGACGGTGCAGGGGACGTACACCTCGATCCGCAGCCGTGGTCGCTCGGGATACCAGTGGTGGGTCCTGGAGGCCTGGGGCGACGACCAGGCGGCGCCCGCCGATCTGCGCGCTCACGCCGCCGCCCTCGCGGCAGGGTTCTCCGGTCCGCTGACGCAGCTCGTCGCCGCCACGCCCGGCGAGAACCTCCAGCGGTGGCCGATCCGCGACATCGAGCCGCTGGCGCAGTGGTCGAAGGGACGCATCACCCTCGCCGGCGACGCCGCCCACGCGAGCTCCCCCTACGCGGCGTACGGCGCGGGCATGTCCATCTGCGACGGGTACTTCCTCGGGCAGCTGCTCGCCGGCGTCGACCTGTCCGACAGCGCGGCGGTCGGCGGTGCTCTCAGCGAGTACGACCGCAAGCGGATCCCGCACACGAGGGAGCAGGTGCAGTCGGCGTACATGCTCGGCAGGCTCTTCCATCACGCGCCGGCGCCGCTGCGGCCGATCCGCGACTTCCTGCTGGACCACACGCCGTTCCTGCAGAAGCAGGTCGGCGAGCGCAATCCGCGCGAGATCATGGCGCAACTGGAGGAGATGAGCGGCGGCATCCTGTCGCGGGCATGACCGGGACTCCGAGTGCGGTCCGGCCGCCGCTGCAGGACCGCAGCCGCGCGAGCTGGGCCCGAGTCCTCGACGCGGGCCTCGCACTCCTCGAGGAGGACGGCGCGGACGCCCTCACCGTCGCTGCAGTGTGCCGGCGCGCACAGATCTCGCCTCCCTCGCTCTACGCGCGCGTCGACGGACGGAGCGGCCTGTTCCACGCCGTCTACGAGCACGGCATGACGGGCGTGGCGCGGTCGGAGGACGAGCGGCTGCGAGCCGTCGACGGATCCGCTCGTGCTGTCGTGGACGCCGTCACCGCGGTCTTCGACAGGCACCGGGCCTTCCTCCGTGCGGTGATGGTCGCCTCGTCGAGCGACCGCGCGCTGCTCGAGCGGGGCGCCCAGGAGTCCCGCCGCTTCGCGGACCGGGTGGCGCAGGTGCTCCCGACCGCCGACCCCGAGGCGGGGCGATCGGCCGCTCGGGCGCTCTACGAGACGAACTCCTTCCGCACGCTGCACGGCGATGCGTTCTGGAGCCCCGGCGGAGAGCATCGAGACGCGTTCATCAATCGGACGACCCGGCTCGTGGACACGATCCTCGGCTGACGCGCTCCTACCGCCGGACCTGGGCAGGCCGTTCGCCGGACCTCGCCGTGCCCCGACGCCCCTCCTGGGCTGCTCGACCGGCAGAGGCCGCTCACGCTGATCGAGCAGCGCGCGCAGCGCGCGTATCGAGATCCGCTTGTGTGCAGCGGATCTCGATACGCGCCTGGGGGACTGCTCGACAAGCGTGCGGGAGTGCCGCCGCTACTTCGCGAGGAACTCCAGGACGACGCGGTTCCACTCCTCCGGGTGGCTCACGGTCACTCCGTGCGGGGCGCCGTGGACGACGTGCAGCTCGGAGCCGGGGATCGCCGCGTGGGTGCGGGCGCCGGAGCCCTCGAACGGAACCGTGCCGTCGCCGTCGCCGTGGATGACGAGCGCGGGCACCGACACGTTGGGCAGGTCCTCGCGGAAGTCGGTGGTCGCGAACGCCGTCATGCAGGCGAGGGCCGCGTGCTTGGCCGACTGCTTCGCCAGAGCGATCGCCTCCTGGCGCTGTTCCTCCGTCACCTTCAGCACGCCGTCGACCGAGAAGAAGTCGGTGGTGAACTGGTCGTAGAAGTCGTCCTCGCTCTTCGTGAGGCCCGCGGTCATCTGCGCGGCCTGCGCCTTCTCGAGCGGGCCGTCCGGGTTGTCGTCCGTCTTCATCAGGTACGGCGGGACGGCCGAGGCGAAGACGACGCTGTGCAGGCGATCGGCGCCGTACTTCGTGAAGTAGCGGGCGACCTCGCCGCCGCCCATCGAGAAGCCGACCAGGGTGACGTCCTGCAGGTCGAGCTCGGTGAGGAGGGTGTGCAGGTCCTCGGTGAGCGTGTCGTAGCTGTAGCCGGTGAGCGGCTTGTCGCTGCGGCCGAAGCCGCGGCGGTCGTAGGTGACGACGCGGTAGCCGGCCTCGGCGAACGCGGGGACCTGCTCCTTCCACGACTCGCCCGAGAGGGGCCAGCCGTGGAGGAGGACCACGGGGCGGCCCGATCCGCCGGTGTCGTCGACGTGCAGGTCCGTGTCCTTGAAGAGTCCGTGGTGGGCGGTGATCTCGGCCATGGCGAGTGCTCCTTCCGGCGCCGACGATCGGCGTCACTCGATGTTCGAGGACGTCCCTGCGAGCGGATGGCCGGGGCGGGGAGGGTTGACAGCTCCCGTCACTCCGCGACGACGGCCGCGGCGAGGCCCCGCAGCGCGGTGTGCAGCCCGGGGCTCATGGGCAGCCCGGCGTCGAGCACCGCGTTCGCGGCGGCGACCAGCACCGGTGCCGCGGGGGAGGAGACCACGGTGAGGCCGGCGGGCGGATCCGCGTCGCCCGAGGGCCGCACGACCAGGACGAGCCGGGAGCTGGGAGCGCTCGTGCTGATCGTCGCTCCCGATCGGGCGGGCAGCACCGCGAGAGTGCCGCGGCCGACGAACTCGCGCTCCTCCCGACTGGCGACGGTGAACGCGCCCTCGAGCGGGAGCAGGAGCACCACCGACCCCGGGTCGGCGCGGGCGCTCGGGCGGAAGTCGATCGAGCCGGCCGTGTGCCAGATCCGCCGGAGGAGCACGCCCTCGGCGGCGGCCTCCTGACCGGTGACGGCGAAGGCGGGGTCGGGCCCGGCCTCGGCGTGGCGGGCCCGCAGCCAGTGCCGGGCGGAGTCGCCGCGGAGGGGCATCGGGCGGATCAGCGGATCGGACACGGCGGCTCCCGAGGAACGCGGACCTGAATCGGCCGAGACAGTGAGGAACCATCATCCTAGGAGCGGCGGGAGGCGTGGTCTCCGGAGTGGCGCGTCCTCACATGCCGATGCCGCCCCGGCCGCGCTGAGCGCGACGCCGGAGCGGCATCCGAAGGGTGGTGCGGACTACTGGAATCCGCCGCCACGGTCCTCCGGGTCCTCGATCGGGTCGGAGTCGGGAGTGTCGATCGAGTAGGTCACGTGGACCGCCTCGCCGACCTCCTTCGCGGAGACGGCGTTGTACACGAGGTGCGTCTCCTGGCCGTCGACGGCGGCGTAGACGTCGACCTCCTTCTCGTAGCCCCCCTCGGTGCTGACGCGGTTCTCGGTCTGGCCGTCGAACGGCCCGCCCTGGAAGAAGGCGAGGTAGCTCTCGCCCTCGGCGAGTGCGCGGATGTCGTTGCTCATGCCCCCAGGTCTACCACTCGGCGCCTTCCCGCCGCTCGGCCTTGCGCTCGACGGGCGGAGGAGGGCCGGGAGCGGCGGCGGCCGTGCCGCGAGGTGGCACTGCTCGACGGGATCTCTCCGCACGCGCCGTCAGGGCACGAGCCGCTGCGTGATCGAGGCCGTCGGCCCGCTCAGCGCGATCTCGGCGAGCGCGCCGTTGACCAGGGGCATCTGCGGCGGCTGGTGCCCGGTGTCGACGTCGAGGATCACCGGCACACCGAGGTCGCCGAGAGCGCGCCGCACCGCGTCCTCCTGGCTCAGCTCGGGCAGGGACGCGCCCTCGGTCCGGCCGATCAGGACGCCGGTCGCCTGCTCGAACCACCCCGCGAGCCGGAGGGAGGTGAGCATCCGGAGCACCGAGACGGAGTCGGACCCGGCCGCCTCCAGGTAGACGACGGTGCCCTCCGGCGCGTGCCGGCGAGCGAAGCCCGGAACGTCGCCGTAGGGCGTGCCCGCGAGCAGGGACACCGTCTCGAGGCATCCGCCGATCAAGCGGCCGGACATCGCCGCGTCCGCTGACCCGTCGAGCGAGCGCCAGCGGGTCGGCTCCTCGTAGGCCCGATCGCGGTCGAGCGGCTCGTCCGCCCACGCACCCCACGGACGGCTCCGGCGTCGCGGCGCGGCGTGCTGCGTGAACGCGGCTCCGGGCTCGAGGCCGGCGACCTCCGTCCAGCGGTGGAACCTGACCGGCAGCTCCCACGGCTCGTCCATCAGGTTGGCGCCGTGGATCGTCGCGAGCCCGGTCGTCGTCGTCAGGGGCAGGAGCAGCGTCGAGACGTCCGACCAGCCGACGAACCAGGGCCGGGCCTCCGCGAGGGCGTGCCAGTCGAGCCTCTCCAGCAGCTCGACGGCGAGCTCGCCGCCCCACGGAGGAAGGACCGCGTCCCCGCTCCGGAAGGCGTCGTGCAGGTCGGCCGCCCGATCCGCGGCGGACGCCGGAGCGAGTCCGCCGAGGAGGGCGTGCGGCCGGATCCGGACGTCGTAGCCCGCCGAGCCGAGTCGGCGCGCGGCGTCCTGCAGCCGGTCGTGCAGGTGCTCGGGGACTCCCATCGAGGGCGCGGGCACCTCCACCCGGCCTCCGGCGCGGAGGGGTGCGGGGTACGTGATGCTCGCCATCCGACGACGTTAACGCCCCTCTCGGTGACGGGCTTCGAATGCTCCGTCCGGCGAGTACCTCCGCGCCCTTCCTGCCTCGACTCGCGGCCGGCCGCTGAGCGCGATCGCCAGAGGGGTCGGCGCGAGTTCTGCGCCGCCACCCACTCGCGCGCAGCGCCGGCCGCCGCCGGGAAGAAGGATGGCCAGGAGGCGCACCGGAACGTGACGTCCCGGTCTCGCGCAGGCGTCTCGGCTCCGCTGCTGCCTGCGGCGATCAGCGCCACGCGGCGCCTTCAGCTCGTGAGGCGGCCGATCTCGTCCTCGGAGAGGAGGCGGTCGGAGTAGAGCGCGATGCGGGCCGCGGGGTCAGGGCTGTGCGCGTCGGGGCCCTCCCACCTCCGGTCGAGACCGAGTCGAGCGACCGTGCGGTGCGATCGCTCGTTGTGTTCAGCGACGACCGCGGTCACGGGGAGCTCCGGCCGGAGCCGCCGCGCCCGCGCGATGCCTGCGGAGGCGACCTCCTGGGCGTACCCCCTGCCCCAGTGGTCCGGATGGACGGTGAACGCGACGTTCCAGGCCGTGTCGGCGAGGAGGGTGCATCCGCCGATCCCGATCGCACCGTCCGCGCCGCCCTCGGGACTCCGCAGCCGGACGACCCAGCTGCTGAGGTCGTCCCGTTCCCACTGCGCCGTCCGGCGGGCGAGCACCGCCCGGGTCTGCTCGACGGAGCCGTGTCGGAGGAGGGGGTCGCCCGCCGCGATCCGCTCGTCGGAGTACAGCCGCCACAGCTCGTCCAGATCGCTCTCGGCGGGACGGAACAGCCGGAGCCGCTCGGTCGTCTCGTCGGGGCGATCACCGGCGCCGATGCTGCTGCCGCTCGCTCGAGGCGGGACTCGGGGCCATCGGGGCGGTCGCCGAGGAGTGAGGCGAGCGCGGTGACCGCGCCTGGACGTCCACCCGCTCAGCCCGTGATCAGGCCGGTGAGGCGGTCGGCGGCGGCTCCGACGGTCGAGACCGCATTGACCGTGACGAGGCAGGCGATTCCCCAGAACCAGGTGCGACCGGGTGCCCCGGCGCTGCGCCGCTCGAAGGCGAGCCACCAGGCGCCGACCACCGAGACGCACGCCGCGACCACCGAGCCGAGCGCCATGCGGACGTACTCCTCCGGTCCGGGGGAGGACCAGGCCGTGGTCGCGAGGACGATGAGCAGCGGGGCCACGATCATCCCCAGTGCGCCGAGCAGCACCGCATGGAGGTGACTGCGGGGAGGGGCCCCGGTCGTCGTCGTCGCGGTCCGCGTCCGTGTCGTGTCCATGCCGCGTCCCCCGTCGTCGCGGCCCGGTCCGCGCTGCCCCGACGCTATCCGCTCGCCGTTCCGCCGTCACCCCGCACCTCGAAGCGGACCGCGTGCCAGGGTGGCGTCAGCACCACGCCGCCCGCGCCGCCCCGGCCGAACGCCGAGAACGTAGGATGTCCGGGATGACGATCGGACGCCGCCTCTTCCTCTCGGGAGCCGCCACGGGAGTCGGGCTCCTGGCCCTCGCGGGCTGCACGCCGTCGCGTCCGGCGCCGACCCGCTCGGTCACGAAGGCCCCCGTGCCCACGCCGAGCACCACCGCCGTCCCCGCGCCGGCCGCCTTCGTGCGCTCCGCCTGGGCCGAGGATCCGTACGCGCTCGGCTCCGTCTCCTACCTGCCCGTCGGCGCGACGCCGCAGCACCGCACCGACCTGGGCACCGCGGTCCTCGACCGCGTCTTCCTCGCGGGCGAGGCCACCGACACGGAGGCGCCCGGCACGCTCCAGGGCGCCTGGAGCTCCGGGGTCCGCGCGGCCGCCGAGATCAGCGCCGTCGCCGACGAGGGCGAGCGGATCGCGATCGTCGGGGCCGGTCTCGCCGGAGCGGTCGCCGCGCGGCGCCTGTCCGACGCGGGCTTCGACGTCACCGTGGTCGAGGCGCGCGAGCGCACCGGCGGCCGCATCGCCACCGCGACTCCGGACGGCTGGCCGATCGCCGTCGAGACCGGAGCCTGGGCCCTCACCGGCGCGGGAGCCGCCCTGCGCGAGAGCATCGCGGACGCGGGCGTGGTCACGACCGCGATCGACCTCGCCGACGTCCGCTCGAGCGACGCCGACGGCGCGGCTCTCGACACCGGCACCACGGGTGCCGACGCCCTGACCCGTGCTCTCGAGTGGGGAGCGGAGCAGCCGGAGGATCTGGCGCTCGCCGAGTCGTTCGCCGGCTCCGGAGCGCCCGATCCCGCCGAGGCCGAGCCGGGCTCCGGCGACGGCGACGCCGCCCGCGTGGCGGCGCACCTCGCCGGGACGACCGCGCTGCGCACCGGCGCCGCTCCCGAGGAGCTCTCCTCCTGGTACGGACTGGGAGACGCCTCCGCCGCCACGACCGCGGAGGAGCTGAGCGACGACTCCGGCGACGCGCTGCTGACCGACGGGCTCGCGCCCCTGGTCGACACCTTGCTCGCTGACGTCGAGGTCTCGCTGCGCGCCGTGGTGAGCGGCATCGGCTACACGGAGACCGGCGTCAGCATCCGCCTGGGCACCGGCGAGTCGTTCACAGCCGACCGGGTGCTGGTCACCGTGCCGATCGGGGTGCTCCAGACGGACGCGATCGCCTTCGACCCGCCGCTCCCGTTCGCGCAGCGCGCGGCCGTCGCGGCCCTCGGCTCCGGTGTCGTCGAGACGCTGTGGCTGCGCTTCGACGAGGCGTTCTGGGAGGCCGACGCCCCCGCGCGCTGGTCGCTCGTCGGCTCCGAGGCGGGCATCACCGAGTGGCTCAACCTCCAGCCGTCGACCGGCGAGGCGGTGCTCGTCGGGCTGGTCGGAGCGGATCAGGCCCTCTCGCTGCAGGACCTCAGCGACGACGAGCTGGTCACCCTCGCGCAGACGGCGCTCGAGCCGTTCGCCGTCGTCCCCGGCTGACGAGCTCGCGGAGCCGCGCCAGCGGCCCCCGCCACTCCGACGCGTGCGCCGCCCCGAGCGGCCGCACCCGGCTGAGCGCGAGGACGAACGCCGCGATGCCGGAGATCAGGCTCAGCACGATCACGTCGTAGAGCACGAACATCACGGGTCCGTCGACCTGGCCGGGGTCGAGGAAGAAGTACGGGTACCAGCCGATGAGGGCCCCGCGGACCAGGGTGATGACGCCCCAGACGATCGGGAAGCCGAGCACGGTCAGCGCCCCGCGCCAGGCGACCGGGCGGCGGCCGGGTCCGAGGATCCAGTCGAGAACAGCGAGCGTGGGGATCACGAAGTGCAGGAGCGCGCTCGACCAGGGCACGTCGACCCGCACGCCGCGGTTGTTGGCCTCGACCGCGATCAGCCCGAAGACGATCCCCGACACGACCATGTAGGTGAGCACGAGCGCCCGCACGGTGCTGAGCCAGCGCGGCTCCCGCTCGCGCGCGAGGGCGACCAGGCCGGACAGGCCCAGCACCACGACCCCGGCCATGTTCGACTGCGTCGTGAAGTAGGCGAAGAAGTTGTCGATCTGGAACGCGCGGAAGCCCAGGGTGTAGAAGAAGTCGCCGACGAGTCCGACCGCGCCCAGCCCGGCGAGGGCCAGGCGGAGGATCGCGAACGCCTTCCGCACACCCGCTCCGATCCGTCGCCGCTGGGCCCGGAGGGCCGGACTTCCGGACGATTCTACGGTCGCCGCGCTCGGAGCTCCCCGAGCGCGCGGCTCCACCGAGCGGGGGAGGCGGGCCCCGCGGAGGCGATCTAGCGTGGAGGGATGGCGCGCGTACAGCACGGGGAGGGTTCGGGTCGGATGTCGTCGGAGGAGGCGTCCCGGCGCTGGAACGCGGTCACGGGTCCGCTGTTCCTCGCGGCGGGAGCGGTCTTCGCGGTCCTCGGGAATCCGGTCTGGCCGGTGTTCCTCGTCCTGGGGATCACGTTCCTCGGGCTGACCGCCGGCCCCGGGAGGCCGACGCGCCGGAGCGGAGCCCAGGAGCCGGACCGCGATCGGTGACGCGCGCTTCGCGACGCGGACACTCGCCGGTCGCGTTGCCGGGATAGCGTGCGTGTCATGCCCTTCACGCCGAGCCACGCCGTCGTCGCGCTCGCGTTCTCGAACGGCCGGATCCCGGCCGCGGCCGTCGCCATCGGCGCGATGGTCCCGGACATCGGCATGTACATTCCGATCGCCGTCGCCCGCGAGTCCACCCACTCCCTCCTCGGCGTCGTCACCGTCGACCTGCTGCTCGGGATGCTCGGCCTCGCGCTGTGGAGCGCGGTCGTCGCTCCGGCCTGGCGCGACCTCGCGCCCGCGCTGGTCCGCTCGCGCCTGCGTCCCCGGCGCTCGCCGCCCCGCGGGGCCGCCGCATGGATCCGCGTGCTCGTCTTCGCGGCCGCCGGTATCGCGATCGGAGCCGCCAGCCACGTGATGTGGGACGGCTTCACCCACCGGGGCGGCCTCTTCGTCTCGGCGATCCCGCTGCTGCAGCAGGAGCTCGGGCCCTTCCCCGGCTTCCGATGGGCGCAGTACGCGAGCGGCGTGCTCGGGCTGCTCGGGCTCGGGATCGGCGCGGTGGTCTGGTACGTCGGCCGCCGTCCCCGGAAGCTCCGCTCCGACGGCCGGCAGCCGGTGCGCATCGCGGCCGCGGCCGTGGTGCTCGCGGCCGCGGTGGTGCCTGCCGGGATCATGCTGGCGGGGGCGGGCATCGATCCGCTCGACGCCGCCTACCGGGCCCACGTGGTGCGGGCGGCGATCCTGCTCGTGGGCGGCGGCGCGGCGGCCGCGGTCGCCGTCGCGGCGGTCTGGTGGCTCACCGGCCGAGGGGTGCGCGGGGCCGTCGTCTGAGACGACGGAGGACGAGCCTGTCGTCTCAAGGGAGCACGGGCATCCGTCGCGAGGAGGATGCGCCGGTGCATAGCCCACCGATAGCGTCGGACACGGCCCGTTGGGGCGGGCCGCCTTCGGGGGAAGGCACTAAGGGGAAATCGGGGGCTCGCGGCACACGCCGCGGGCCCTCTACCCGTTTCCGGGCCGCTGCCGGCAGCTCCCGCCGCCTCAGCGCCGCTTCGAGCGCGGCCGGTTCTGCGCGGCCGGGCGCTGCGGGATGCGCGGAGCGCCCTCGCCGGCGGCTCCCTGGGGGAGCGAGGACGCGGGCGGGATCGGGCGGCGGGTCACCGGGCGCACCGGCTCGCCGCGGCGCGTCTGGCCGGGGATCGGCCGGGAGCGGCGCCCGTAGATGAGCTCGGACGAGTCGAGCAGCCACGGCACCAGCGCCACCGTCACTCCGTGCACCAGCAGGAGCTTCTGGCGGATCCGCCGCGACTTGTGGTTGTGGAGGAACGCCTCCCACCAGTGCCCGACGATGTACTGCGGCATGTAGACCGTCGTGATCTCGGAGCCGTGCTCGAGGCGGTGGGCCTTGATGTACTTGATCAGCGGGTACGAGATGTCGCGATAGGGAGAGGCCACGCAGCGCAGCGGCACCTCGATGTCCATCTGCGCCCAGTCGGCCTTCAGCTGCGCGGTCTGCGCGTCGTCGATGGAGGAGTGCACCGCCTCCAGCGTCTCGTGCCGCGCCGCGATGGCGTAGTCGAGCGCCTTCAGCGTGGGCTTGTTCATCCGGCCCACCAGCACGATCGCGTGGTCGCCGTTGGCGCCGAAGGTCGTGGTCGGGTCGACCTCGATCTCCTTCTCGACGTCGCGGTAGTAGCGGTAGACGCCGGCCATCAGGACGCCGAGGATCGGCATCACCAGGTAGACGAGCCAGGCGCCGTGGGTGAACTTCGTGATCGTGACGACGACGAGCACCGCGAACGTCAGCGTCGCGCCGAACAGGTTGATGGCCAGGCTCGTGTAGACGGTGCGCGAGCCCTCGCCGTTGCGGATCATCCGGACCCAGTGCTTGACCATGCCCGACTGCCCGAGCGTGAACGAGACGAAGACGCCGATGATGTACAGCTGCACGAGGCTCGTGAGCGAGGCCTGGTAGACGAGCAGGATGATCGCGGCGACGAGCGCCAGGATGATCACTCCGTTGGAGTAGATGAGGCGGTCGCCGCGGGTGTTCAGCGACTTGGGCGCGTAGCCGTCGCGGGCCAGCACGGAGCCCAGCAGCGGGAAGCCGTTGAACGCGGTGTTCGCCGCGAGGAGCAGGACGGCGGCGGTCGCGGCCTGGATGATGAAGAACAGGATCGTGTTGTTGCCGAACGTGGCGGCGGCGACCTGCGCGATCACGGAGCGCTGCGGGGTCGTGGCGCAGTCGGCGAAGCCCACCAGGTGGCAGGCGTTCTCGGCGTAGTGCACGTTCGAGAGCAGGGCGAGGGCGGTCAGGCCGACGAAGAGCACGATCGCGATCGTGCCCATCGCGACGAGGGTGCGCTGGGCGTTCTTGACCTTCGGGGCGCGGAACGCGGGCACACCGTTCGAGATGGCCTCGACGCCCGTGAGCGCCGCGCAGCCGCTCGCGAAGGAGCGCAGCAGCAGGAGGACGACGGCCGCCTGCGTGAGCTGCTCGCCCTGCACGGTGAAGCCCGCCGACTCCGCGACCGGGGTGTCGCCGAAGGCGGTGCGGACCAGGCCGACGACGACCATGACGAAGACGCTCGCGACGAAGAGGTACGTCGGGACGGCGAAGGCGCGGCTCGACTCCGAGACGCCGCGGAGGTTCACGGCCGCCAGCAGCACCACGAAGAGGATGGCCAGCTCGACCCGCAGCGGCGCCAGCTCGGGTACTGCGGAGATGATGTTGTCGACTCCGGAGGCGACCGACACGGCCACGGTGAGCACGTAGTCCACGAGGAGGGCGGCGGCGACCGTGAGGCCCGCCGTCTCGCCCAGGTTGGTGCGGGCGACCTCGTAGTCGCCGCCGCCGGACGGGTACGCCCGGATCAGCTGGCGGTAGCTCAGCACCACCACGACGAGGAGGACGACCACGCACGCGGCCACCCAGGGGGCGAAGGTGAGGAAGGAGAGTCCGCCGAGCAGCAGGATCATCAGCAGCTCCTGCGGCGCGTAGGCCACGGAGGAGAGCGGGTCGCTGGCGAAGATGGGGAGCGCGAGCCGCTTCTGCAGCAGCTGTCCCTCGAGCTTGTCGCTGGGGAGCGGCTCGCCGATGAAGAAGTGCTTGGCGGTGCGCAGCTCGGTCGCGTCGGCCGATGATCCGTCCGCGGCGGACGGGGGGCCCTCGTGTGTCACGAGCGATGACACTACTCCGTGCGAGGGGGCAGTCAAGACGGCCGGGAGCAGGCCGAGCGGAGGCTGATCCCGCGCTGTGACCGGGAGTTTCCCGGTGCGGCGGGGAGCGACGGCCGGCGTCCTCGCGGCCGGCGCCCCGAGCGGGGGGTCAGCGGCCGTCGCGGGTCGCGGCTCCGATCAGGCCGGTGAGGCTGTCGCGGAGCGCGGTGAGCTCCTCGAGGGGGACGTCGAGCCGCTCCACGATCTGCGGAGGAACCTGCAGGGCCTGCTCGCGGAGGGCCGCTCCGGAGGGGGTCAGCGCGACGTCGAGGCGGCGCTCGTCGTCGCTGCTCCGGGCGCGCGTGACGTGGCCGCTCGCCTCCAGGCGCTTCACGAGCGGGCTGAGCGTGGCCGGCTCGAGGCGGAGCGCGGAGCCGAGGTCGGCGAGCGAGCGGGGGCTCCGCTCCCAGAGCGCGAGCATCACGAGGTACTGCGGGTGCGTGAGCCCGAGCGGCTCGAGCACGGGGCGGTACAGCCCGATGACGGTGCGCGCCGCGACGGCGAGGGAGAAGCAGACCTGGTTCTGGAGGGCGAGCGGGTCGGTTTCCACGGCGTCATCCTCTCATCGTGCCCTGATGGTTAGTACACTAAGGATATGACGCGGAAGAAGACCGGCTCCCTCTACCAGCGCTTCAACGCGCGGCTGTTCCCCTGGATCGGCCCGCCGCCGCTCGGCCCGTACGACCAGCCCGAGCAGGAGGCGCCCGCGGGGCAGGCGTGCCCGCTCTGCGGCCGGCCGATGTCCGAGCACGTCATCGACCGCTCCGGTCCGCGCACCCAGCTGTACTGCCCGAGCGACCCCTCCTGAGTCGCACGCCCCCGTTCGGGGGTCGGGGGCTTCGGGCGGCGGGGGCGGATGATGAGCGCATGTCCCGTCTGAGCCCCACCGCCGCCCGCGTCGTCCAGTACAGCCGTTTCGGCGACGCGGACGTCCTCGAGATCGTCGAGGTCGAGCGGCCGAAGCCCGGGGCGGGCGAGGTGCTGGTCGAGGTGCTCTCCGCCGGGGTGAACCACATGGAGGCGTTCATCCGGCAGGGCCAGTTCGACTCCGACCACTCCGCGGCCTTCCCGATGCGCCAGGGCACCGACTTCTCGGGCGTCGTCGTCGCCCTCGGCGAGGGCGTCACCGACATCAAGCTCCGCAGCGACGTGGTCGGCCACGCGCTCGTCGGCTCGCACGCGACCCACGTCGTGGTGCCGCGCCGCAACCTCGTCGCCAAGCCCGCCTCCGTGAGCTGGGAGGTCGGCGGCGCGCTGTTCCTCGCCGGAGTGACCGCGTGGCGCGCGCTCGAGGCCACGCACGTCGGACCCGACGACACCGTCCTCGTCTCCGCGGCGGCCGGAGGAGTCGGCAGTCTCGAGATCCAGCTGGCGAAGCTCCGCGGCGCGACGGTGATCGGCACCTGCGGCGAGCGCAACTTCGACTACCTCCGCCAGATCGGCGTGAAGCCGGTGGTCTACGGCGACGGGATCGCCGACCGCATCCGGGCCGCGGCGCCCGGCGGGGTCACGGTGTTCCTCGACAACTTCGGCGGGGAGAACGACGCCCTCGCCGACGAGCTCGGCATCGCGGCCGGCCGATTCCACTCCAGCGACGACCGCAAGGAGATCGAGCTGCGCGCCGTCTGGCCCGACGCCGAGACCGCCCAGCGCGACACCGAGATCCTCGGCGAGCTGGTCGGCCTCGTCGGCGAGCAGAAGCTGCGGGTGCTCGTCTCGGGCTTCTACCCCTTCGACCAGGTGCAGGACGCCTTCGACGACCTCGAGAAGCGGCACTCGCGCGGCAAGATCGTGCTCGGCATGAACCCGGTGGACCCGGCGAAGGTCACCAAGGCGCGCGACATCCACGAGGCCGGCCGCTAGCCGCACCCTCCCGGCGGCTGTCCGGGCTGCTCTCCGGGCGGCCACAATGGGGCCGTGGCGCGCGGACGCCCGGGAGGAGTGACGCGATGGAGGAGCCCGTCGTCGCGATCGTCTGGATCGTCTCGTTCGTGGTGGTGACCGTCCTGGTCACCGGGCTGTCGGGGCGGGTGAACTGGTCCGCTCCCGTGGCGCTCGTCGCCGTCGGAGCCCTCGCCTCCTTCGTCCCCGGGATCCCGGAGGTGGTGGTCGAGCCGGACGTGGTGCTGTTCGGGATCCTGCCGCCGCTGCTCTACGCGGCGGCGATCCGCACCTCCGTCCTCGACGTCCGCGCCCGCGGCGACAGCATCCTCCTGCTGTCGGTCGGGCTCGTCGTCTTCACGGTCGCGGTGGTCGGCGCGGTGGCCTGGATGGTCGTCCCGGCGATCACGGTCGCTGCAGCCCTCGCGTTCGGCGCGATCGTGGCGCCCACGGACGCGGTGGCGGTCACGGCGATCGCGGGGCGGCTCCGCCTGCCGCGGCGCATGCTCACGGTGCTCGAGGGCGAGAGCCTCCTCAACGACGCGACCGCACTGGTGGCGCTGAACGCCTCACTCCTGGCGATCGTCAGCACGGTCACTCCCGGGCGCATCGCGCTCGACTTCGTGCTGGCCGTGGCGGTGGGCGGCGGGGTCGGGATCGGCATCGCCGTGCTGCTCGGGTTCGTGCGCAAGCAGGTGCAGTCGTCCGTCCTGGACACGAGCCTCTCGCTGGTGACGCCCTACGTCGCGTTCATCCCGGCGCAGCTGCTGCACGGCTCCGGGGTGCTGGCGGTCGTGGTCGCGGGGCTCTACCTGGGCTACCGGGCGCCGGTCATCCAGTCGGCGCAGGCGCGGATCGCGGAGTCGCTCAACTGGCGGACGATCCAGTTCCTGCTCGAGAACGCGGTGTTCCTCTTCATCGGGCTGAGCCTGTCGTCGGTGGTGGAGGCGACGGCCGACTCGGGCATCGGGGTCTGGCAGACGGTCGGCATCGGCGCGGCCGTGCTCGCGGCGCTGGTCGGGAGCCGCGTGGCCTGGATGTGCATGACGACGCTGCTGTTCCGGCACGGTCCGCGCCGGCTGCAGCAGCGCGGGTGGACCTGGCCGACCGCGATCGGGGTGTCGTTCGCGGGCATCCGCGGCGTGGTCACCCTCGCCGCCGCGTTCCTCCTGCCCGCGGAGACGCCGCAGCGCGCGTTCCTGCAGTTCCTCGCCTTCATCGTGGTGGCGGGGACGCTCGTCGAGGGGCTCGCGCTCCCGCGGCTCGTCCGCGCCCTGAAGCTGCCGGCCCCGAACGAGATGCAGGAGCACGTCGAGAAGCAGATGCTGCTCGCCGAGGCGCAGGCCGCCGGGCTCGCCCGGCTCGACGCGGAGCCGCAGGACGGAGTGGAGGACCGCGTTCTCGACCGGCTGCGGCGGAACGCGACGTTCCTCGCCGACGCCCTGGAGAACCCGCCGGAGGGCGAGGGCGTGGAGCCACTCCCGCAGGCCTACAACCGGCTCCGGCGCGTGATGATCGCGGCCGAGCGGGAGGCGGTGCTCCGCGCGCGCTCCGAGGGGCGGTACCAGGAGCCGGCGGTGGTGAGCGCTCTGGCGTTCCTCGACGTGGAGGAGGAGGCGCTGGCGGTCGGGCGGCAGTAGCGCCGAGAGGGCGGGGACCCCGGGCGGGATCCCCGCCCTCCCGGCGGTGCGGTGTCCGGGCTCAGCCCAGGGTGGAGCGGACCGAGGCGCGGGCCTCGTCGAGCGCGGCGCGCAGGGCGTCGACGCTCGCGGTCGTCACGGATCCCGAGGAGGCGGCGGTGCGCAGCTCCGCGCGCAGCTCGTCGCGGAACTCGGTGAGCAGCACCTCGGCGTCGCGCAGAGCGATCCGCGAGGCGGTGCGCGCGTCGGCCGAGGCCGGTGCGGCCTGCTCCGGCGCGGGCTGCTCGGAGGGGGTGCCGGACGTGTCCTGCGGGCGCGGCTCCTCGGCGGAGTGCTCCGGTCGGCGTCCGGGCTCCCGCGAGTCGCGCGCAGCGCTGGCCAGGTCGGCGCGGAGGCTCTTCATCGCCTCCGCTACGCCGAGGCGGACCTCGTCGGCGAGCCGGCGGACGGAGTCGGTGAGCTCCTCCTCGATGTCGCCCAGGTCGGTCGCGCGGTTCGCGAGCTCGGCGCGGCCGGCGTCGGTGATGGAGTAGACGGTCTTGCGGCCGTCGGCCTCCTTCGTGACGAGTCCCTCCTCCTCGAGCTTCGCGAGGCGTGGGTAGACCGTGCCGGCGCTGGGCGCGTAGGTGCCGCCGAAGCGCTCGCTGAGCGCCTGGATCAGCTCGTAGCCGTGGCGCGGCGACTCGGCGAGGAGGTTGAGCAGGTAGAGGCGCAGGCGGCCGTGCGCGAAGACGGGGCTCACAGCGAGCTCCCGTCCATCGGGCGGCGGTCGTCGGCGGGGCCGGTGCCGGGGGAGCCCCAGCCCTCGCCCACCGAGGCGGAGGACGCGGTGACGGACCGGCGGACGACGACCACGTCTCCCGAGACGGAGTTGGCGGCGACGTCGACCCACTTCGAGTCGAGCGAGCCCGTGGTCGAGGTGAAGCCCCGGCCGAAGGTGCCCTTGACGACGGAGCCGTCGAGCTGGAGCGTGCCCGAGACGGTGTTGATGCGGTAGCGGGCGCCGAGGCCCTCGTCGACGCGGATCGTGAGGTCGCCGCTGACGGTGTTGGCCTGGATCCGGTCGGGGGTGCCCTCGGCGTCGACGAACACGCTGCCCGAGACGCCGTCGACGGTGAAGCGGGTGAGCTCGCCGGTCGCGGTGACGTCGCCGGAGACGGTGCGCGCGGTGACGCGGCCGGTGTGGCTGCGGACCGAGAGCTCGCCGTGGACGGTGTTCACCTCGATGTCGCCGTGCAGGCCGTCGACGACGATGTCGCCGCCGACCGTCGAGACGCGGGCGTCGCTGTGGAGGCCCGAGACCAGGCCGTCGGCCGAGACGGTGTCGAACTTCAGGTCGACGCCGCGGGGGACGAGGAGGCTGATGTCGGCGCGGTCGCCGCGGCGGCCGAGGCCCTTCACGACGTCGACGATGGTGTCCCAGCGGAGCTGGACGTGGTCGATCTCGAGGCGGTCGCCGTCCATCGAGACCTTGAGCGGGCGGCCGTCGACGCTGTGGACCTCCACGCGGGCGGTCGGCTCGTCGTGGGCGATGACGTCGATCTGGCCGCCGACGAGGGCGACCTTGACCGAGCGGACGACGTCGAGGTCGATGACCTTCGTCTCGCCGGCCTGCACGAGCCATTTCTCGAGGGACATGAGCTCCTCCTCCTGCACCGGAGTGCCTTTCTGAAACGCGATACATCGCGAGCGGATGAGAGTCACGATATATCTCGATCGCTGCGGCCGGCAACGGGGCTCGGCCGGTTCCCAGCGTCGAGGGGCCGGGACCGGGGCGGGGCCGAGGCGGGATGAGGCCGGGGGCCGGAGCCGAGGCCGCCGTCGAGGGGGTGAGGCCGCGGCGGGCGCCGTGGTAGACCGGGCGCATGGACCCGATCGCGGCACTCGAGGAGATCGCAGCACTGCTCGAGCGGGAGCGGGCCTCCCGCTACCGGGCGAAGGCGTTCCGCCGGGCGGCCGCGGTGCTGGAGGGGATGGCGTCCGCCGAGCGGGACGACCTCGCCCTCGTGCGGCGGGCCTCCGGGATCGGCGACACGACCTTCACGGTGATCGAGCAGGCGCGGTCGGGCCGGGTGCCCGACTACCTCGCGGAGCTGCGCGGCTCGGCTCCTCCGCCCGCGAGCGCGCTGCGGGGACGGCTGCGCGGCGACCTCCACAGCCACAGCGAGTGGTCCGACGGGGCGACGCCCGTCCTCGCGATGGTGGACGCGGCCCGCGCGCTCGGCCACGAGTACCTGGCGCTCACCGACCACTCGCCGCGGCTCCGGGTCGCCCACGGTCTCAGCGCGGAGCGGCTGGAGGAGCAGCTCGCCCATCTCGCGGGCCTCGACACCGGGCCCCTGCGGCTGCTCAGCGGGATCGAGGTGGACGTCCTCGAGGACGGCGCGCTCGACCAGACGGACGAGCTGCTGGACCGCCTCGACGTGGTCGTCGCGAGCGCCCACTCGAAGCTGCGGCTGCCCTCCCGCGAGATGACGGCCCGGCTGGTCGCGGCGGCCTCGGATCCGCGGACCGACGTCCTCGGCCACGTCACGGGGCGGCTGGTGTCGGGCGAGCGCGGCACCCGCCCGCCGTCGACCTTCGACGCCCGGGCCGTGTTCCGCGCGTGCGCCGACCACTCCACCGCGGTCGAGATCAACGCCCGCCCCGAGCGCGAGGACCCGCCGGACGAGCTGATCGCGCTCGCGCTCGAGGAGGGCTGCCTGTTCTCGATCGACAGCGACGCGCATGCTCCGGGTCAGCTGGGCCTGCTCGACTACGGGGCGGAGCGGGCGGAGCGGCTCGGCGTCCCGGAGGAGCGGATCGTGACCACCTGGCCGGTCGAGCGGCTCCTGGAGTGGACCCGCGGCTGAGGATCCTCGCGCGTTGCGCAAACGAACTGCGGCCATCACCCCCTTGACAGGAGGCCGTACCGCGGGAGGAGATCCGACGCAAGTGGCGAAATCCCAGCCGCCCACGCGGCATGCTCGGTACCGGTCCGCTCCTCCCGGGCCGCTCCAGCGGTCGGGAGTCGCGCTCCGTCGCACTCTCCGCTCCGACAGACCAGGTGAACCATGGCCACGCAGACCGCTCTCGACGCCGTGCGCGCCGCTCCCACTCTGCTCGAGGCCGTCCGGATGGCGGATGAGCTGACGGTCGCCGCGGTGAGCGACGGCGGCGGCCGCGCGGTGCGCCTGCTCACCCGCGCCGCTCTGGACCCCTCGGACCAGCTCACCGCGGTCGCGGCCGTGCACTCGCTCGCGCAGGTCTTCGACGAGGAGGCCGACCTCGCGCTGCTGATGCTGCTCGAGGACGAGCGCCCGTACCTCCGCGAGCACGCCGCCTGGGCCTTCGGCGGGCGCCTGCCCCGCCCCGCTGCGCTCGGACCGCTGCTGCGCCTGGTCCGCGACGGCGGCTTCTCCGGCATGCTCGCGCAGCGCACCGTCCTGCTCTGGGCCTCCTCGACCCCCGACCTCGTCGCCGTCGCGCTCGAGGGCGCGCTGCTCGGCGAGCGCGAAGCGGCGGCCCGGGCGCGGCTCGTCGAGACCCTGGGCCTCGTGCCCGGCACGATCGCCGGGCGCACCCTCCTGCACGTGGCCGCCGATCGCGCGGAGGGGCTGGAGGCGCGGGCCGCCGCGACGGACGCGCTCGGCGAGCGCGGCTCCGACGACGCCGAGCTCCTGCTCACCGGCCTGGCCGAGGAGGCGGCGCCGATCGGGCCCCTCGCCCGGCTCGCCCTGGGCGACCTCGCCCCCGCACCGGCCGTGGAGGCCGGACCGACGGTCGCCCAGCTCTTCGTCCACGCCGACATCGACGGCACCCTGACGCGGGTGGGCGCTGGCGACAACGGCGGCATCGCGACCCTGCTGGTGCGCCTGGGCGACTCGCTCGTCGAGCAGGAGGGCATCGACCGGGTGCTCACGCTCTCGCGCGGGACCCCGGCCGAGGCCGAGCGCGCGCTCGGCGAGCTGCCCGACTCCGGCCACGGCTTCGCTCCGGTCCCGTTCGTGGGGCCGCCCGTCGCCATGCCCCAGGCGTGGAGCCGCCGCATCGCCGCCGAGCGCGGCATCCGCCGGATCCTGCGCGCGGCCGGCCGGGTCGACGTGCTGCACCTGCGGATGGCGGACGTCGGATCCCTCGCGGCGGCCGCGGTCGCCCGGGAGCTCGAGATCCCCGTCGTGTTCACCCTCGCTCCGGACCCGCACGCCCTGATCGCGGGCCTGGACGCCTCCGGCGCCCTCACCCGCGCGGACTTCGGCGAGCGCGACGCCGCCGAGCACTTCTGGTTCCGCGTGCGCCTGGTGCAGCGCCTGGCCGCCGACGCCGCGCACACCGTCCTGTTCCCGCGGGAGGAGCTGGCGGCGACCATCCGCGAGCTGATCGGCGTCGACATCACCGCGCACCCGGAGCGGCACACGATCGTCCCGGAGGGGATCGACGTCGGCCTGGTCGAGCGCGGCGAGGCGGCTGCGCGCGCCTCCGCCGCCGGTGAGCCGGTCGCGCTGGACGAGGGCGGGGACCTGGCCTCGCTCGACCTCCTGCTGGAGGAGCTGCCCGAGCACCGCCGCGGCCTCCCGCTGCTGCTCAGCGTGGGCCGCCTGCACCGGGTGAAGGGGATGGCGGCGCTCGCCGAGGCCTGGGCGTCCGACCCCTCGCTCCGGGAGCGCGCCAACCTGCTCCTGGTCGGCGGCGACCTCGCCGACCCGAGTCCCGACGAGCGCGAGCAGCTCGACCGCATCCGCGCCGTCGCGTCCGACGGGCTGCTCCTGGCCGGCCACCGCCCGAACGGGACCGTGGCCCGCTGGCTCGGCGCGATCCGGCACGGCCGACCGGGGCTCTCTGCTCCGGGAGGCGCCTACGTCTGCGCGAGCGTCAAGGAGGAGTTCGGCATCGCCCTCCTCGAGGCGCTCTCCGCAGGACTGGTCGTCGTCGCTCCGGCGACAGGCGGGCCCGCGACCTACGTCGAGGAGGGGGAGACCGGCTTCCTGGTCGACACCGCCGACCCCGCGGCGCTCGCCGCCGGCGCCGCCGCCGCACTGGATCTCGCAGGAGGGCCTCTCGGCGAGCACGCCGCGGCCCGCGGGCGTGCGATGGTCGCCGAGCGCTACACGGTGCAGGCCATGGCTCATGCCCTCTCGGGCGTCTACGCGCACGCGACCGCGGACCAGGAGCGTCCCCTCCGCTCGCCGCTCGTGCTGGGGGCCTCGTGACCCTGCTGATCATCAGCCCCGACTACGCGTCGCACCTGCTGCCGCTGGCGACCCTCGGCACGGCGTGGCAGGAGGCGGGCGAGCGCGTCGTCGTGGCCACCGGCGACGCGACGCGCTCCATCGTCGACGGCTTCGGATTCGAGCACATCGCGCTCCGGCTGGGGCGCGGCTCCAACCCGGGCACGATCCGCGCGGAGGAGCAGGCGCCCGACGAGGGCGCGTCCCTCCGCGGCTTCTTCGACGCCACCCGGCGCGGGATGGTCCCGACCCTCGCCTACCAGGCGCGGGAACGGCTCACCGACCTGCTCTGGGATCCGTCCGGCGTCGCCGCGCGCCTGCGCGTGATCCTCGACGAGGTGCAGCCCGACGCGATCGTGGTCGACCACCTCGCCTTCACCGCGCGCGTGGCGCTGAAGGCACTCCGCGTGCCCTACGGCGACGTCGTGCTCGGCCACCCCAGCGCGCTCACGGTGCCCGGCGAGGTCTACGGCTTCCCCCCGGTCTGGCCGGACGCCTTCGCTCCGGAGCCGGACGACCTCGATGCGCTCCGCGCCCTCTGCGAGCGTGTGCGCGACTCCTTCACCTCGGAGTGGAACGCCGCCCTCACCACCCTCGACCCCGGGGCGGCGCCCAGCGCCGACGCCTTCGCCGAGAGCGGCGACGTCCTGCTGCTCAACTACCCGGGCGAGCTCCACGACTCGGCCCGCACCGCTCAGCTGCCGCCGCACGCGTTCCTCGGCTCCGCCGTCCGCGAGGAGCCCGACGACGCGGAGGTCGAGGAGTGGCTCGCCGCGTCCGAGGATCCGGTCGTCTACGTGAGCTTCGGCAGCTTCCTCTCGGTGCGCGACGACGTGCTCGCCCGGGTCGTCGAGGCCCTGGCCGGCGTCGAGGCCGGGGGCAGGCCCGTCCGCGTGGCTCTCGCCTCCGGCGCGACCGAGCGCGCGGCCCTGGGCGAGATCCCCGAGGGCTGGCTGGTCCGCGGCTTCCTGCCGCAGGTCGCGCTCCTGCGCCGGGCCGCGCTCGCGGTCAGCCACGGCGGCAACAACAGCGTCACGGAGGCGATGACGGCGGGCGTGCCGCTCGTCGTCCTGCCGTTCTCGACCGACCAGTTCGTGGGGGCGGCGGCACTCGAGGACGCCGGCTTCGCTGCCGTGCTCGACCCCAACGCCGCCTCCGCGCGACAGCTCGCGGAGGCTGCGCGGCGGATGCTCGCACTCGACGCTCCCGCCCGGGAACGGCTGACGGCGCTCGCCGAGGGCCTCGCCCGCGAGACGGGGCCGCAACGGGCTCTCTCCGCCCTGAGCGGAGCGACCGTCCAGCGCTAGCCTGGGCCGATGGTCGAGCCGACACCCCGGGACGCGCCCCTGCGCGCCGAGCGGGACGCTGGGCGGGCGGAGCCGATGCTGGGCGCTCTCGGCGCCTTCGGGCGCTTCGAGGGGATCGTCCCTCCGCTGTTCGAGGCGGCCGTGCGGATCCTGCACCCCTCCGACGACCCGCCCCGGCGCTGGCGCGAGGTCGCCGAGCGGGAGGGGACGCTCCTGCATCCGCTCGCGCAGTGGTACTCGCTCACCGGCGAGCATCCCGACGAGTACCCGGAGCCCCGCCTCGGAGTGCTCCCGCTCGACGAGCTCGCGGCCGTCGCCGCCGTGCTCGCGGAGCACACGAGCACCCCCGACGACTGCCTCGCCGTGTTCTGGGAGGGGTTCGGCGTGCTGAGCGGCGGGTCGCGGATCCTGATCTCCCGCTCGGACGCCTCGGAGGAGCTGCCCGAGTGGATGAGCGATACCCGGCCGACCGGCTGGGAGCACCCCGAGACCGCTGCCGCGGCGACGGTCGAGCTGCCGGGGCGGGAGGGGCCTCTGCTCTCGCTCGACGTCAGGGTGCTCGAGGACACCGCGTGGGCGCGCGCGGCGGGCTTCGCCGACGCCTCCGGGCTCGTCGTGCAGACTCCACTCGCGCTCTGGCCGGAGGACCGGGCCTGGTACCTCGCGAGCGAGGTCGACTTCGACTCGACGCTGATCGGCGGCTCGCGCGCCCTCGTCGACGACCTGCTGCGGCTCTCCGCCGCGGGGCGGATCGAGGCGTTCCTCCTGCCGGATCAGGTGGACCTCACGAGCACCGGTGACCGGCTCAACCCGAGGCGGCGGTGACGGGGTGAGCGACGAGGACGACGAGCGCTGGCTCGTGGTGAAGGGCCGCCGATGGCGGCGCACCGACCCCTCGCTGCCGGAGGACGTGGTCGCCGGCCTCACCTCGCACCTCGGGCGCGGGCGCTCGGGAGTGCGCTCGGCCAGGATGCACGAGGACGCGGAGGCGGAGGCGCTGGCGCGCAGGAGGATCGGGCTCGCCAAGCACGGGCTGGGCGAGCGCGGACCGGCATGGTGGGACGAGCCCGAGGCCGATCGTCTCGAGCGCGCCCGCGAGGCGCTGCGGGCGCTCGAGGAGCTCGACGCTCCGGAGGACTGACTCGGCTTCTGCATCCCCCGAGCGTGCTCGTCGGGCGAGGCGGGCGGGGAGTGCCCGAGCGGATCCGGGGAGAGCGCGCGGAACCGCGGCCTGTGGAGGAGGACCGCCCCCGCCGAGGCCGCCCGCCGAGCCCGCCCGCCCCTAGCGGAACCTCACCACGAAGCCGTCCTCCGGCCCGGTCGGGAAGCTCTGCAGGCTCACGCGCAGATCCTGCCCGTCCTCGACGTCGTACGGGTGCTCCGCGGCCAGGAGCTCCAGCGCCGCGGACAGCAGGTCGACGGTCGCCGGCTCGCCCGGGCACCGGTGGTCGCCTCCGTAGTGCCCGCCGCCCTGGGCGATGAAGCCGTTGCGGTCGACCGGCGACCGGAACCGCTCCGGATCGAAGCGGCCCGGCGCCTCCCAGTGCGAGCCGTGGTCCGTCGCGTAGAGGTCGAGCAGCATCCACTGCCCCGCGGGAAGCGTCTCGCCGCGGAAGTCCAGCTCCCGGCGGGCCCTTCCTCCGACCATCGGGAAGAACGGGTAGAAGCGCCGCACCTCGTTCGCGAACGCGACGCGCTCCTCCTGGTCGGCGAGCCGCTCCCGCCACTCCGGATGCCGGTGCAGCGCGAGCGCCGCCAGCACCACGAAGCGCCCCCACCGCGACCGTGGGCCGCAGCACGTTGATCAGCTCCACCGCGGCGACCTCGACGGGCAGGAGGCCGCCGTCCTCCTTCTCGTGCGCGATCCGGTGCAGGGGAGTCGGGGAGGGTCCGGCCGTCCGGCTCGCCTCGATCAGGCCGCGCGCCCACCGCTCGGTCGAGCGGCGGCGGAGTCGCGCGGCCCAGTTGGGCGGGCCGAAGCGCCCGGCGTTGTCGATCATCGCCCGGAGCTCGTCCGTGCGCCGCAGCACCTCCTCCTCGTCGGCCTCGATGCCGGCCCACGACAGGACCGCGCGGCCCAGGACCTCGGCGGCGACGTCCTGGAGGCGGACCCGCTCGCCGGTCAGCCGGGCGGCGGACGCCTGCCACTCCCGCGCGAAGGCCGAGACCAGCCTCGACCGCTGCTCGGGCGTCTCCACCAGATCCAGGAACATCCGCTTCCGCCTCCGGTGCGGCTCGTCCTCGAGGGTCTGCACGCTGCCCTCGTCCTGCAGGAGGTGCAGCACGGAGCCGGGCAGCGCGCCCTCGCGGTCGAAGCGCCCGCCCTCGTAGAAGAAGCGCGCCGCCTCGATGCCGCGCGCCATGATCACGGGCCGTCCGAGGATCCGGGTGCGGAACGCGTCCGCGCCCACGTCGTCGAAGCGCCGCGTCCCGAAGAGGTAGCCGTCGGCGAGGACGGCCGCGCTGCTGTCGACCGCGGGGAGGACGGGGATCGAGGCGGCGATCAGCCGGCCGATCCCTCGGTGTCGTCGCCCTCGGCCTGCGAGAGCTTGTCGACGCCCGCGTCGTCGACGTGGTCGTGGTTCTGCGGGTTCTCCTGCGGCTGCTCGGTCCGGTCGGTCATGGTGCTCCTCTCGCGTCGGCGCGGTGCGCGCCTCGCGGCCACGGTAGGAAGAGCGCGGCGGAGCCGGGTACCCCGTTGACTCGCGGGGGAGGGGCGGGCAGACTCCGCCGCCCTCAGCGCCTCCGCAGGAGGACCGGCGCGGTCGCCCAGACCACGGCGAGCAGCAGCAGCACGCCTCCGCCCGCCCAGAGGCTCGCCGGCCCGCCCAGCACGACGTCGAACACGAAGCCCACGACTCCGACGAACAGCAGCGATCCCGCCGCGAGGCACACCGTGACCACCCGGTTGCCGAACCGCACCAGCTCGGCCTTCCTCCGCCGCTGGAACAGCAGCCGGTGGGCGATGACGGGCGCCAGCGCCAGGATCGTGACGCACGCGGCGAGCAGGACGAGCACGAGGTAGAGCGCCACGTCGGGCGGCGCGAGGTCGGCGAAGCGCTGCTGGAAGCACAGCGTCAGCAGGAAGCCGCCCAGGATCTGCGTGCCGGTCTGCACGACCCGCAGCTCCTGCAGGATCTCGTTCCAGTTGCGGTCGGATCGCTCCTCCACCGTCTCGTCGCGACCGGAGTCGGGGGCGGAGGGGTCGACGGGTCGGTCGCTCATGGGACGAGGGTAGAGCTCACGCGAGCAGGGACTCCGCCAGCGAGATCGCCCCGCGCACCCCGGACTCGTCGCCGAGGGCCGGGCGCACGATGCGGATCCGCCCGCCGCCCGTCCCCGTCGCTCCGGGCGCGCCCATCAGCCGCTCGACCTCGGCCTCGACCGCGGGGACGAGCCCCGGCGTCTTCGACACGCCTCCGCCGACGACCGCGAGCCGCACGCCCGCGACGTAGGCGAGCGTCGTGACGAGCTGCGCGAGGTAGTAGGAGCTGAAGCGGAGGTTCGCGGCCGCCTCCTCGGGGCCGAGGCGGGAGCCGTCGACGCCCCAGCGCGCCGAGATCGCGGGACCGGCGACCAGGCCCTCGAGGCAGTCGCCGTGGAACGGGCAGGTGCCGGCGAAGCCGTCCTCGGGGTGGCGGCGGGGCAGCAGGTGCGCGACCTCGGGCCAGCCGCTGCCGGCGAGGAGCCGTCCGCCCGCGATCACGCCGCCGCCGACTCCGGTGCCGACCGTCAGGTAGACGAAGTCGTCGACTCCGGCTCCGGCGCCCCAGCGGGCCTCGCCCAGGGCGGCTCCGTTGACGTCGGTGACCAGCGCGAGCCGGGCGCCCGGTGCGGCCGCGCCGATCGGGCCGAGGACGTCGGTGCCCTCCCAGCCGAGCTTCGGCGTGGAGGTGAGGTGCCCGTAGGTCGGCGAGCCGGGATCGATGTCGAGCGGGCCGAAGGAGGCGACGCCGACCGCGGCGATGGTGCCGTCGACTCCGTGGCCTCTCACGAAGCCGGCCAGATCGGCGAGCGTCTCCGCGGGCCCGCGGGTCGGCAGGGTCGTCGTCGCGAGGATCCGCTCGGGATCAGCGGCGTCGGCGACCGCCGCGACGACCTTCGTGCCCCCGGTCTCGATGCCGACGAGGAGGGGACGCTCGGCGGTGGCGTTCATGGATCTCCAGGGCTGGTGCGGTGCGTCTCGGGTCTCAGCAGGCGGACAGCGAGCGCACCTGCGCCGACAGGGTCAGGGGGCTGCCGAGGAGCAGCACCTGATCGAGGTCGTGGCCCTGCATCTTCACACGGGTGCTGCGCGGCAGGCAGGTCGGCTCGCTGAGGTAGAGCGGGGCGCCCTGCTTCGCGGCGACCGGGCCCACGGCCAGCGCGTCGGCGAAGCCGGTGGCGGTCGCGAGGTAGACGGTGTCGCCCAGCTCGGACGGCGGGAAGACGTCGTTGAGGTGTCGGCTGGTGTCGTGGCGGTCCGTCCCGGCGATGCGCGACACGGTGTCGGCGATCTTCGCGGCGCGGAGGTCGGCCTCCACGGCGGTAGAGATCGACGGCGCACCGCCGAGCAGCTGCACGGAGGAGGGGTCGAGTCCGGCGAGGGTGTCACGGGTCGGCTGGTCGAGGCGCGAGCGGGCGCCGTCGACGAGGAGGACGGGCTCGGCGCGGCGGCCGGCGATCGGCGCGACCGAGAGGGCGTCCGGGAAGTTGGTGCCGGTCGCGACGAAGACGTTCTCGTAGCTGCCGTCCGGGAAGGCGTCCTCGACGATCCGGCGCGAGGTGTCGTAGCGGTCGACGCCCTCGATGCGCTCGGTCGGGATCCCGAGGGCCTTCACCTGCTGGAGCACCGACTCGCTCACGGAGAGGGCGCTGCCGACCACGACGATCCGCTGCGGGGCGAGGCGGCGCAGCTCGGCCGCCACCACGGCGGGCAGGACGCTCGGGTCGGTGAGCAGGAGGGCGCCGCCCTGCTTCGCGGCGGCGGGGCCGGCGCTCAGCGCGTCCGGCCAGTTCGCTCCGCTGGCGAGGTAGACGACGGGGGCGCCGTCGGCGAATCCGGAGGCGGTCACCGCGACGGCGGTCGCGTACCGGTCGGTCCCGGCGAGGCGGGCGACGTCGGAGGAGTAGGCGGACGGGAAGAAGTCGATGCCGCTGCGGCCGCCCGGCGGCACGGAGACGACCGCGCGCTCGTCGAGGCGGGCCAGGCGCGAGAAGTACTGGTCGTCGTAGGCGGGGTACCCCGGCTCCACGAGGCGCAGGAGGTAGTCGCCGGCGGGCAGGGCGAGGTCGCCCGTGTCCCACGCGCGGGCGGCGCCGGGGGCTCCGGTGACGGGGACGGTGTCGAGCAGCGAGTACGTCCCTCCGTCGACCCACCAGGCCTGCACGTCGAAGGAGGGGGAGGAGACGCCCGGGACCGCGTCGGCGGTGACCGATCCGGACAGCTCGGCGCTGCGCAGGAGGGAGATGGCGACGGACTCGTCGGTCCCCCGGGTCGTCCTCGCGGCCTCGGCGACCGGGGTGTCGCCGAACCAGGTCGGGTACCAGTCGTCGCTGCCGATCAGGTTCGCGCGGACGGTGAGGGGCTCGCCGCCGGGAACGGGGAGGGAGAAGTCCGCGCCCGTGTTCGCCTGGGCGACCACGTCCCCTTCGGCGTCCTCGACCTGGACGTAGAAGTACGGGTTCTCGGGGGCGGGGTGCTCCTCATCGGCGTCGCGGAGCGCGATGGTGCCGGACAGGACGACCTCGGCGGCCGCCTCCTGCGCGGCGCTCGCGCCCGGGAGATCGGGGGCGGCGACGGCCGGACCGGCGGCGAGGCCGGCCAGCAGGAGAGCGGAGACGCCGATCGCGGCGAGGGGGCGTGCGGGCACGGCGGGCCTTTCGGCAGGATCCGCGGGAGGCCGCGGCGGACACGGTGTCTGAATGCTAGCCGCCGCCCGCCTCCGGGCGAGGGCGGGTGTCGGCGGGATGGGCCCCCGTCCGGGGGACGGTGGTGGTGGATTCCCGGGGCCACCGGAGGAGTCCGCGCGAGCAGGCTCCCCCGGCGACCCGGGTCGGATCCCCTACTTGACGACCGCTGCGGTGGCGGCGGAGGTGCGCGTCGCCGTTGTGTAGTCGGCCTTCTTGCCGGTGACGGTCACCGTGATCTTCTTCCCCACCGTGGCGCTGGTCGGCTTGTAGGTGGCGGAGGTCGCCCCGGAGATCGCGGTGCCGTTCGCCTTCCACTGGTAGGTGAGGGCCACCGGCGAGGGACCCCACGTGCCCGGCTTGGCGGTCAGGGTGGAGCCGACCTTCGCGGTGCCGGTGATCGTCGGGGTCGCGGCGGAGAGGGTGCCCGCCACCACGGCGCTCGTCTTCGCGGAGGTCTTCGTCACAGCGGTGAATCCGGACTTCGACCCCGTGACCGTCACGGTGATCGTCTTGCCGAGAGTGGCGCCGGTCGGCGTGTACGTCGCGGACGTCGCCCCGCTCAGAGCGGTGCCGTTCGCCTTCCACTGGTAGGCGAGGGCGACGGGGGAGGGACCCCAGGTGCCGGGCTTCGCGGTGAGGGTCGAGCCGACCTTCGCCGTGCCGCTGATGGTCGGCGTCGCGGCGGTGATCGCGCCGCCGGTCACGGCAGCGGTCCCGGAGGAGACCCGCGTGGTCGAGACGTAGCCCGACTTCGAGCCCGTGACGGCGACGGTGATCACCCTGCCCGCGTCGCCCGCGACCGGACGGTACGTGGTGCCGGTCGCCCCGCTGATCGCGGTGCCGTTCGCGCGCCACTGGTACGCGAGTGCCACGGGGGAGGGACCCCAGGTGCCGGCGCTCGCCGTGAGCGTCGAGCCGACCGCGGCGGTGCCGGTGACGGTCGGCGTCGCGGCGGTGAGGGCGGTGCCGCCGATGCGCACGACGGTCGATGCCGCCCCGCTGTCGCCTCCGGCGTTGATCGCGCTGACGCTCATCGTGTAGGTGGCGCCCGCCGCCAGGTGCGTGAACGTGAAGGAGCGGGCGGTGGCGGCGACCGTCGTCGACCACGGACCGGCGCCCGCGTTGTCGACGCCGTTGCGCGAGACGCGGTAGCCGGTGATCGCCGGGTTGCCGGCCGACTCCGGAGGCGCCCAGGAGATCGTCGCGGATCGCACGCTGTCGTTCGTGGTGCCGGCGACGCGCGTGGGAACGGAGGGGGCGAAGTAGGCGTCGGCGGTGCGGGTGACCGTTGCCGCTTCGCTGGTGCCAACGTCATTGATCGCTTGAACGGTGAAGGTGTAACTCGTGTTCGGGCGAAGATTCGTGAAGGTCTGCGAGCGGCGGTCGGCTGAGACGACGGTCGACCAGGGGCCGCTGCCTGAGGAATCGTTGCCATCGCGGGCTACTCGGTAGCCGGTGATGTCCAGGCCGCCGTTGCTCGACGGCTCGTTCCAGGAGACGGTGATCGAAGTGCCTGAGGACTGCGCCCGCACGTCCCCCGGCGAGGAAGGCGCGAAGTACTGAGTACTGAACCACGTGCAGGTCTTCAGAGAGTCGGTGTAGGTGCGACGGTTCTTAAATCCATTCGTCGTGGATGCAGACCAGAGGCAGAACTGGTAGGCGCCGTTTCGTTCTACGTCGAGGATCTGGGAAGTGGTGTCTGCGCTGTAGACCGCGTCGTAGCCGGGGTATCCCTCGACATCATCGGCCGGTCCGAAAATGGTGTCAGTAGTGGCGTGGTACTCGTCGAATCTGCACTGCTCTCCGCCGACCGACGGAGCCTTCCACGAAGCCGTTGCAACAGCGGTCGCGGGGTCGACGTGGACGGTGAGGTCCGACGGCCCGGGTGCTCCCGGCTGTCGGTACGCCTCTGCCACCGCTGCAACGCTCTGAGTCTCAGAGGCTTCGAGAAGCTCACCTTCAACCCCGCCGGAATAGGGTGCGGAGAAGTCGGTGACGCTGACTACCTCGATACCGATCGGATCGTTCGTGTGCGGAACGGCAATTGAAACAGAGGTGGCGCCCTTTACGTCAGTGAGTGCAGTGGTGAAGGTTTGGTACAAGTAGTACCCGGGGTAGAAGTAGAACTTGTCGTAGACGTGCACGCGATAGCCGGCGACTGCTTGCTGGGGAGCGTTCCACGAGACCGTGATCGAATCCGTGCATCCGTTCTGCACGGCGACGACGTTCGTCGGCGCAGCCGGCGATCCCGCGGCCTGGGCCGGGGTCGCGACGAAGAGGGAGAGGAGCAGGGCGAGGAAAAGGGAGACGCTGAGGGTCTTCGTTCGCATGGAGGAGGGCATCCGGATTCGTCGGAGCGAGAAGGCCGACGACTGTCGGGCCGGAGGGATCGTCCCATGCCGCTTATCGCTGCCCTAAGTCCCCCATTCAGGGCAGAATTCGGCGGATTCCACAGATGTCATCAGCGCGATGACAAGAGAGAGGGATAAGGCCTTCTCGCCGAGAGGCGCAACGTCGTCCCTCCTAAAGCCGCCTCAAGGCGAGAGTCGCGGCGGCATCACAGCGCCCCGCGGAAGAGCCGCGGTGGTTTCCCGCGCCGCACCCACCGTTCACGCGCGTTCCGTGCGCCCCACGGCGAGAACCGCACGATCGGCGCGTGCAAGACTGGGCGCGAGCGTGCTCCATCCCGCTGCGTCATGCGCGGGGCACGGAGCCACTGGACCCGGTCCGCTCATCCGCATCCTTTCGCAGGAGGACTCGAATGACCGATACCGCCGTGCTCGCCGAGGCACCCGCCCGAACCCCCGTCGCGAAGACGATCCTGATGTGCCGTCCCGAGCACTTCACCGTCGTCTACCGCATCAATCCGTGGATGGACCCGCAGGTCCCCACCGACACCTCCCTCGCCGTCCGGCAGTGGCAGACCCTCTACGACACCTACGCCGATCTGGGCTTCACGATCGAGCTGATCGAGCCCGAGGCCGGACTGCCGGACATGGTCTACGCGGCCAACGGCGGATTCGTGATCGACGGCATCGCCTACGGCGCCTCCTTCACCTACCCCGAGCGCCAGCCCGAGGGCCCGGCGTACATGGACTGGTTCCGCTCGGCCGGCTTCGACGTTCGCGTCCCCGAGGAGGTCAACGAGGGCGAGGGCGACTTCCTCCTCGTCGGCGAGCGGATCCTCGCCGGCACGGGCTTCCGCTCCGCCTCCGACTCGCACGCCGAGGTCGCCCGCGTCTTCGGCCGCGAGGTCGTCACGCTCGAGCTCGTGAACCCGTCGTTCTACCACCTCGACACCGCGATCGCCGTGCTCGACGACACGAACATCGCCTACCTTCCGAGCGCGTTCAGCGAGGAGGGCAACCGCACCCTCCGCGAGCTCTACCCCGACGCGATCCTCGTCTCGGAGGAGGACGCGTCCGTGCTCGGGCTCAACTCCTTCTCCGACGGCCTCAACGTCGTCATCGCGTCCCGCGCGACGGGCTTCGAGCGCCAGCTGCGCGAGCGCGGCTACAACCCGATCGGCGTCGACCTGTCCGAGCTGCTGCTCGGCGGCGGCGGCGTGAAGTGCTGCACGCTCGAGCTGCGCCGCTGACCCACTCCCCGTGGTCGGCGATCAGCAGCGCCGACTCACCCTCCACTGTCCACGATCCGTCGCACTCGACGCCGAGTGCGACGACTCCTGGAGAGTCGATCGTCCCCTCAGGAGGAACGACATGAGCATCACCGACACCGACACCGCCCGCTCCGCCGCCCTCATCGCCGCGGAGGAGGAGCACGCCGCCCACAACTACCACCCGCTGCCCGTCGTCGCGGCCACCGGCGACGGCGCCTGGATCACCGACGTCGAGGGCGTCCGCTACCTCGACTGCCTCGCCGCCTACTCCGCCGTGAACTTCGGCCACTCGCACCCGGTGCTGCTGGAGGCGGCCCGCGAGCAGCTCGGCCGCGTCACCCTGACCAGCCGCGCGTTCCACAACGACCGCCTCGGCCCGTTCGTCACGGCGCTCGCCGCGCTCGCCGGCAAGGACATGGTCCTGCCGATGAACACGGGCGCGGAGGCGGTCGAGTCGGGCATCAAGGTCGCCCGCGCCTGGGGCTACCGGGTCAAGGGCGTCGCTCCGGGCCGGGCGAACATCATCGTCGCGGCGGGCAACTTCCACGGTCGCACGACCACGATCATCTCGTTCAGCGACGACGCGGAGGCGCGCGACGGCTTCGCTCCGTTCACGCCCGGATTCCGCACGGTCCCGTTCGGCGACGCGGAAGCCCTCGAGGCCGCGATCGACGACGACACCGTGGCGGTGCTGATCGAGCCGATCCAGGGCGAGGCGGGCATCGTCGTGCCGCCGGCCGACTACCTCCCGGCCGTCCGCGAGATCACCGCGCGCCGCAACGTCCTCTTCATCGCGGATGAGATCCAGTCCGGCCTCGGCCGCACCGGCGCCACCTTCGCCTGCGACCTGGTCGGAGTCGTCCCCGACGTCTACCTGCTCGGCAAGGCGCTCGGCGGCGGCATCGTCCCCGTCTCGGCCGTGGTCGCGGACGCCGACGTGCTCGGCGTCCTGCAGCCGGGCCAGCACGGCTCCACCTTCGGCGGCAACCCGCTCGCCGCCGCCGTCGGCCTCGCGGTCGTCGAGATGCTCGCGACCGGCGAGTACCAGGCCCTCGCCCGCGAGCGCGGCGCCCAGCTGCACGCCCGCCTCGAGGCGCTCATCGGCCGCGGAGTGGTCGCCGTCCGCGGCGCCGGACTCTGGGCCGGCATCGACATCGACCCGGGGCTCGCCTCGGGCCGCGCCGTCTGCGAGGCCCTGATGGCCCGCGGAGTGCTGGCCAAGGACACGCACGGCTCGACGATCCGCCTGGCGCCGCCGCTCGTGGTCACCGCTGCCGAGATCGACTTCGCCGTCGACGAGCTGGAGGCCGTGCTCGAGTCGCTGCGCTGAGGCGCACCGTCCTCCCTCCGCGAGGTGCCGCTCCGGTCCGCGACACGCCGTGTCCGGCGTGTCCGAACGGCATCCCGCGGGAGGGGGAGGGACGTGTTGAGACGGGACGTCTCGATGTCGCGGCAGGCCGTCGCCGCTCTGCGATACTCGCGCGATGAGCACACCTCTCCCGCCGGAGAACACCCCGCCCTCGTCCCCCGACCAACCCGCCGCAGGCCCCGCCTACGGCACGGCGACCC